>SKYZ01000187.1 GCA_007127625.1 Aquisalimonas sp.
CGTTGACGATCTCGGTGCCGATTCCCTCGACACCGTCGAGCTCGTGATGGCCCTGGAAGAGGAATTCGAATGCGAAATTCCCGATGAAGAGGCCGAGAAGATCACGACCGTGCAGCAGGCCGTCGACTACGTCGAGAACAACCTGAGCAAGTAAACGCTCGGGACGCTGCATGCAGGATTCGACGTGAAGGGTGTCGGGGGTCCCGTCACCCTTCACGTGTTTTCTGCGGTGATACGCCACGGGATGAAGCGAGGACAAAACCTTGAGTAAGCGGCGTGTGGTAGTCACGGGGCTGGGGATCATTTCCCCGGTGGGCAATTCCATCAATGAAGCCTGGGACAACATTCGTGCCGGGCGCAGCGGCATTCGCCCCATCGATCGATTCGACACCTCGAAATTCGCAACGCGCTTCGGCGGCACCATTGTCGATTTCGATGCCAAGGACCACATCAACCCCAAGGATGCACGGAAAATGGATCCGTTCATCCATTACGGGATTGCCGCAGCCAACCAGGCCATCGCCGATTCCGGCCTGGAAGTCAGCGACGACAACGCCGAACGCATCGGCGTGGCCATCGGCTCGGGCATCGGTGGCATCAACTGGATCGAGAACGGCCATCAGGGCTACCTGGAAGGCGGGCCACGGAAGCTGTCTCCGTTCTTCATCCCGGGTGCCATCATCAACATGATTTCCGGCCACCTCTCCATCATCCATGGCATGAAGGGGCCGAACGTCGCCATTGTCACCGCCTGCACCACCGGCACCCACAACATCGGTGAATCCGCGCGCATGATTGCCTATGGGGACGCCGACGTGATGGTGGCCGGTGGTGCCGAGTTCGCCACCACCCCCACTGGGCTGGGCGGTTTCTCCGCGGCCAAGGCGCTCTCCAGTCGCAACGACGATCCCGAAGCCGCCAGCCGCCCCTGGGACAAGGACCGTGACGGCTTCGTGCTCAGCGATGGCGCCGGCGTGCTGGTGCTGGAGGAGTACGAACACGCCCGCAACCGTGGCGCGCCCATCTATGCGGAACTGGCCGGCTACGGCATGAGCGGTGACGCCTACCACATGACTCAGCCATCGGAAGGCGGTGAAGGGGCCGCGCGCTGCATGCGGGCCGCCCTGCGCGATGCCGGTGTCAATCCGGAGCAGGTGGACTATGTCAACGCCCACGGCACCTCCACCCACGTGGGTGACGTGGCCGAAACCAAGGCGGTCAAGCGCCTCTTCGGCGATCACGCCCACAAGCTGGCGGTGAGCTCCACCAAGTCCATGACCGGGCATCTGCTCGGGGCTGCCGGCGGTGTCGAGGCGGTCTTCACGGTGCTGGCCATGCGCGATGGGGTGCTGCCGCCCACCATCAACCTGGACAACCCGGCCGAGGGGTGCGACCTCGATTACGTGCCCCACACCGCCCGGGAACAGGCCATCAACATCGCCATTTCCAACTCCTTCGGCTTTGGCGGCACCAACGGCACGGTACTGTTCCGTAAGCCCGAATAAACGCTGCCATGCGCTGGATCGACGGCGTTGCCAGCGATGATCTGCCCGCCGACGACCGCGGGCTGCAGTTCGGTGACGGGCTGTTCGAGACCGTTGCGGTTGTCGATCACCAGCCGCGGCTGCTGGAGCGTCACCTGGCTCGACTGCGCCGGGACGCGCGGGCGTTGCGACTCCCCGACCCCGATATCCTGGTCCTGGGTGACGAGGCCGCAAGGCTTGCCGCGCGGGGTGCGGCGTGCGGCGTGCTCAAGATCGTCTGGACGGCCGGCTCGGGCGGTCGGGGATATGCCCGCCCTGACACACCGCAGCCGCGCCGCATGCTGTCGCTGCATCCGGCCCCGGCCCATTCCGTTTCCTGCTGGAATGACGGTGTCAGCGTTACGCTGTGCCGCACACGACTCGCCCACCAACCCGCCCTGGCCGGCATCAAGCACCTCAACCGGCTGGAACAGGTCCTGGCCCGCGACGAATGGGCGGCCTCCGGTGCCCGGGAAGGTATCATGCAGGATCAGGAGGGCGCCGTGCTCGAGGGCACCATGAGCAATCTCTTTGCCGTCCACAACGGCGCGGTGGCAACGCCCACACTGGATACAGCCGGTATCGCCGGCATCATGCGGGAAACCATCATCAATCGTCTGGCGGACCTCGATCAGGCGGTGACGCTGAAACCGCTGTCGCTGGAGAGCCTGATGGCAAGCGACGAGGTCTTCCTGTGCAACAGTGTCAACGGCGTCTGGCCGGTGCGTGAACTGCTGGGGCACGGGACCTGGAACGTGGGGCCGCTGACGCGGTCCCTGCAGGACTGGATCGATCACCACCGCCTCGCCTGCACGCCGGCGACGCGAACCACCGAGGGACAACCATGACCGCGGGACGGATCCTTCTCTGGAGCCTGGTCGTGCTGGCCGTTCTCGGCATGCTGGCGGCACTGCTCCTGTACCTGGATTATCAGCGCTGGACAACCGAGCCGCTGCACACCGAGCAGGAACCCCAGACGTTCGTGCTGGAGCGCGGCGCCACCATGCGGACGGTGGCCAATCACCTGGAGAACGAAGGGCTGCTTGAACGCCCGCTGTACCTGCGCTTGCACGGTCGCCTGAGCGGCGAGGCGGAGCGCCTGCAGAGCGGCGAATACCGCATCC
>SKYZ01000147.1 GCA_007127625.1 Aquisalimonas sp.
CCCCACTGCTCACCCATCACCTTCGTCATGGCTGCAGTCAGCGTCGTCTTACCATGGTCAACGTGACCAATCGTACCCACGTTGCAGTGCGGCTTCTTACGCTCAAACTTGCTCTTGGACATGAAGTTCTCCCGGCCTTTCCCTTATTTCACGCTCGGAACCGCAGCCACGGTTCAACCTTTCTCGTGCAACACTGAACTATGGAGCCCATAGGCGGATTTGAACCGCCGACCTCTCCCTTACCAAGGGAGTGCTCTACCTCTGAGCTATATGGGCCCTGCAAAACCTGTCATCCGGCCTGCCCCGGCCTTCTGTCTGGAGCGGGTGATGGGAATCGAACCCACATCATCAGCTTGGAAGGCTGAGGTTCTACCGTTGAACTACACCCGCGGGAATCCGGGCGGGCGCGTGACGCGGCCGCAGCCCCACAATCCCGATTCTACGAGCAATAGGCGCCAGCCGAAGGCGGGCGCCCCGTTTGCCGCCCCCGGGCGGCAAGCCTGCTCTTCCGACGTCACAACGCCGGTTCATTGTCTCGAACCTCCCCCTTGGGAGGCTTCGCTTCCTGCCGTGCCGGCGCTCCGAGCGCCCTGCATCACCATGATTCGGTGGAGGGGGGAGGATTCGAACCTCCGAAGGCTGTGCCAGCAGATTTACAGTCTGCCCCCTTTGGCCGCTCGGGAACCCCTCCGTTTTGGAGCGCGATACTTTGCGCCAGCGGGCGCTCTCCTGTCAACCGCCCCGGAGAAATTCGCCGCGGCGACCGTCACGGGATGCAATGGAGCCGGACTAGTCGGTGGCCCGGCGAAGGGCGTCCAGGAGATCCTCGCGGGCAATCACGCCTACCAGGGAGCCATTGTCGGTGACAGGCATGCTCTTGACCCCCATTTCCACCAATCGCTGCAGCACGCGGGTCAGGGGGTAATCCGGCGGCACGCAGACCGGGTCCCGGGTCATGACCCGATCCACCGGGTCACGCATGATCTCGCTGTAGGGGGGAACCATGTACTCCGGGCGCAGGGTGAACGCCCGCAGGACATCCATCTTGGTCACAAACCCCACCAGAGCCCCCTGGTCATCCACCACCGGCATGCCGTTGAAGCCGTGCTGTTCGAACAGCGCCTGGGCGTCCGCAAGCGTGGTCCGCGGGGTCACGGTCACCGGCTGGCGGGTCATGACGTCTGCGCTGGTGTACTGGACGAATTCGTACATGGCCCCTCCTGGAGTCGTTATCGCCTGTCGACGCGCATTGTAGCGAATGCGCGTCGACTCTGCGTGCCCCCATGCGGGGCGCCCGCGCCAGGGGCCGGGACCCCGGGCTATGACCGCAGGCGGTTGACCGCCTCCTGCAGCCGCTCGGCCATGGCGCCGAGATCGTCCGCCCCGTCGCGGGCCCGCTCCATGGCCTCACCGCTGCGGACTGCCGCATCGCGGATACCACTGACGCGCCGGTTGATCTCGTCCGCCGTCGCCGACTGCTCCTCGGCGGCACTGGCGATCTGGGTGTTCATGCCGCTGATGCCGTCAACGGCCTCGGCGATGGTCCCCAATGCCGTCTCCGTGTCATTGGATCGCTCCACCGTCTGCCGCGCACTCTCGGTACGCGCCTCGATGGACTCCGCCGCCTGGCGCGAGCCGCTCTGCAGCCGTTCGAGAATGTCACGGATCTCCTGGGTGGACTGCTGGGTGCGCTGCGCCAGCGTGCGCACCTCATCGGCCACCACCGAGAACCCGCGCCCGTGCTCCCCGGCACGGGCCGCCTCGATGGCGGCATTCAGGGCCAGCAGATTGGTCTGCTCGGCAACCCCGTTGATGACTTCCAGAACCGTCTCGACGTTATTGGACTCACTGGCCAGCTGGTTCACGGCCTCGCGGGTCTCTTCCAGCTCCGAGGCAAGCCTGTTGATTGCGTCCCGGGTCTGGGTCACCGCCTGGGCGCCGGACTGGGTTTCGCTCTGGGCCTGCGCGGCCGCATCGGCCGCCGAGCTGGCATTGCGGGCGACTTCCTGGACCGTGGCCGCCATTTCGTTCATGGAACTGGCGAGCTCATCGGTGTCTTCCCGCTGCTGGCGCGAATCCTTGTCCGCACTGCCAGTGAGCTCCCGCAGCTGCGCCGCCGAGCCCACCAGGGTGTCACTGCTCTCCCGGACGTTCTGCACCACGCCCTGGAGGATCTCGAACAGACCATTGAAGGTGCGGGACAGGTCGGCGAGTTCGTCGCGACCGGATTCATCCAGGCGCGCCGACAGATTCACCGGCTCCTCGGCGGCCTCGCGAATGCCGCCGATGGTCCGGTTCAGGGGCGAAACAATGCTGGCGATGACGGCCCAGCCCACACCGAGCATGACCAGCAACCCCAGGGCATTGGTGATCACCGCACCCATGAGTTCGCGATTGACGGCCGCGTTGACGTCGGCCATGTAGACGCCGCTGGCAATGACATACCCCCAGGGCTCAAACACCTGCGCCTCGGAGGTCTTGCCGATGGCCTCTTCCTCACCGGGACGCGGCCACAGGTACTCCACGCGATAGCGGCCCTCGTCGGCCGCCAGGACACCACGGGTCATCTCGGCCACGAATTGGTTCCCGGTACCGTCGTCCAGTTCGGTGAGGTCATCGCCTTCCAGCCCGGGGCTGATCG
>SKYZ01000466.1 GCA_007127625.1 Aquisalimonas sp.
AGTGAGTCGCGGCTTGCGCCGCTCCTCCACGCGCACCTGCGCATCCCACGGTAGGAGCAGCGCAAGTCGCGACCCTTACTCCATGTCCAGCTTCTTAAGCTTGTAGCGCAGGGCGCGGAAGCTGATGCCCAGGAGTTGCGCGGCGGCGGTCTTGTTGTAGCGGGTCTTCTCCAGCGCCTTGACCACCACGTTGCGTTCCACGTCGGCCAGGTAGTCGTCCAGGGCGAAGTCGTGGTCGGGTTCGGGGGCGGTCTCGGCTGTCTCGACGGCGGCGCCGTTGCCGGCGTGGTCGGGGAGCTGGAGATCCTCGGCCTCGATGGTGTCGCCTTCGCAGAGGGTGAGGGCGCGTTCAAGGATGTTCTCCAGCTCGCGCACATTGCCCGGGAAGGCGTAGGCGCGCAGGTGGCCCATGGCGGTGTCGCTGAGGCGGATGGGCGGTGCTTCGTCACCGCCGGTGAGACGGCCCAGCACGTGGTTTGCCAGCAGGGGGATGTCGTCCCGACGCTCTCGCAGACTGGGCACGGCGAGCTGGATGACGTTGATGCGGTAGAAGAGATCCTGCCGGAAGGTGCCGTCCTCCACGAGCTGGGCGAGGTCCTGGTGGGTGGCGGAGAGAATCCGCACGTCCACGGAAATCTCGTGTTCGGCACCCACCGGGCGTACGGCTTTCTCCTGGATGGCGCGCAGGAGCTTGACCTGCATGGGCTGGGGCAGCTCGGCGACTTCGTCCAGGAACAGGGTGCCGCCGTCGGCGGCCTGGAACAGGCCCTGCTTGTCGCGGTTGGCGCCGGTGAAGGCGCCCTTCACGTGGCCGAAGAACTCGCTCTCCATGAGTTCCGAAGGGATGGCGCCGCAGTTGACGGGCACGAAGGGCTGCTCACGGCGGTTGCCTTTGTCGTGGATGGTGCGGGCGACCAGCTCCTTGCCGGTGCCGGATTCGCCGCTGATGTACACGGGCGCGTTGCTGCGGGCGAGCTTGACGATGGTGCCGCGGATTCTCTGCATGGCCGGGGAGTCGCCCAGCAGGGTGTCCCGGGAGCGGCGGTCCACTTTCGGGCCGCGAGCGAGCTGCATGGCGCCGTCCACGAGCTGGCGCAGCATGCCCAGATCCACCGGCTTGGGCACGAAGTCGAAGGCGCCGGCCTTCAGCGCCTGGACCGCGGCGTCCATGCTGCCGTAGGCGGTGATGACCGCCGTGGGCAGTTCGGGGCGCTCGCGGGTGATCTCGCCCACCAGATCGATACCGTTGCCGTCCGGGAGCTGCATGTCGGTAATGCACAGGTCGAAGCTGTGCTCCTCCAGCAGGCGGCGGGCCTCCTTTAATGTCCCCGCCAGCTCAGAGTCGATGTCCATCCGTTGCAGGGTCAGGTGAATCAGCTCGCAGATGTCCGGTTCGTCGTCGATGACCAGGGCCAGTGGACGTTCCATGCTCATGTCGTTGTTGATCCTGTCGCTGCGAAGGTGATGCGGAATCGGGTGCCGGCGGCGCCGGTCTGTACCAGGCTCAGCCGGGCGTGGTTGGCTTCGCACAGTTCCCGGCAAAGATAGAGTCCCAGGCCGGTGCCGTCACCCGCGGTGGTGAAGAATGGCTCGAACAGCCGCTCGCGGTGCTCTTCCGGAATCCCCGGGCCGTTGTCGGCCAGGTCCAGGTACGGCTGGTCACGGGCGTCCTGGCCGGCCACCAGGGAGATGACCAGGTCCCGCTCGGGGTGGCGGGCGTGGCGCGTCGCGTTGGTAATGAGGTTGGTCAGTAACTGGTGCAGGTGGCCGCGATCGAAGGGAATCACCAGGCGATGGGCGATGCCCTCGATCCGGAGTTCCAGCGGGTGCAGCTCCGGCTGGTTGTCGATGTCCTGGCGCACGTCGTCCAGCAGGGCGTCCAGCTCCACCGGCTCCTGGTTGGGCTGCTGGCGGCGCGACAGCCGCAGGACGTTCTCGACGATGTTGTTCAGCCGCTTGCCGTGGCGGTGGATGATCTCCACCAGCCGTTGATCCCCCTTGTCGAGTTCCGCCTCGCCGAGTAACTGGCCGGCATGGGTCATGGCTGAGAGCGGGTTGCGGATCTCGTGGGCGATACTGGCGGTGAGCCGCCCCAGGGAGGCGAGCTTGGCCTGCTGCACCTGGGCGTTCATCTCCGCCCGGTCTTCCAGGAAGATGAGGATGCCGCCGCCGGGGGCGTCCGAGAGTACCCGGAAGCGCGGCTGCAGTTCCGGGCTCTTGCGGGTTGCCTGGAATGCGGTCGGCTCCTGCGCCGGGTGCTCGCGCCAGGACGCCAGGGCCGCGGCGAGAGGAGGGCAGAGTTCCTCAAGCAGCGGTGCGTCGAGTTGCGCCGGCTGCCCCAGCAGCTTCCAGGCGGTGGCGTTCATCAGCCGCACGCGTCCGCTGCGGTCCAGGACCAGCACACCGTCATGCAGGCGCTGGACGATGTGTCCGTTCAACACTTCCTGGTCGGCGAGATCCTCGCCGCGCTGCTCCGCCAGGGCGTGGCCCTCGCGGGCGCCCCGGGCCAGGGTGTTGCCCGCCAGCGTGACCAGGAACAGGGCAATACCGAAGGCGCCGACCTGTGTATATCCGGCGGTGTCGGCGCCGGCGTCAAGTTGGATGAGAAACTCCAGGAACAGCAGC
>SKYZ01000358.1 GCA_007127625.1 Aquisalimonas sp.
CCCGCGAGGAGAGCGGTAGTCGTCAGCGTATTGACGTCCATGTGGACGATCCGTTGACGGAGGACGATCTGGATTTGATGGGGGTTGACGCGACCCGGTCCCATGCCGACGCTGCGCCGGCGCAACCGACACCCCGGCCTGCGCCTGCACGCCAGGCCCGGCCCCGCCGGGAGCACCGGGAGCACCGGGAGCAGAAGAAGCCGGCGCCGGCGCCACGGGACGACGCTTCGGTGGAGGCCATGCGCAGCGAATTACGGACGCTGCGGACCCTGTTCGAGAACCAGCTCTCCGTGATGGAGTGGCAGCAGCAGGGCCGCAATCGACCGACCCGAACCACGCTCCTGCGGCAGCTCACGGAGATCGGCCTGGGGCCGGACGTGTGCCGCAAGCTGGCAGACCGGGTGGACGAATCCCTGGCGCCGGACGTGGCCCTGCGCCAGGCCATGCACACGGTGGCGCGGCATCTGCCGGTGAAGCAGGACGACCTGCTGGATCGCGGTGGCGTCGTCGCCGTGATCGGCCCCACCGGTGTCGGCAAGACCACCACGGTGGCCAAGCTCGCCGCACGTTTCGCTTTGCGGCATGGTCGGCAGACCGTGGCCCTGGTCAGCACCGATAATTTCCGCATTGGTGCGCAGGATCAGCTGCGCAATTTTGCCCGGATTCTCAATGTGCCGGTGCATACCGTCGGCTCGACGGAAGAACTGGAAGCGGTGCTGGGCGATCTGGTGGACAAGCGACTGGTGCTGGTGGACACCGCTGGCATGAGCCAGCGGGACATGCGCCTGGCGGAGCAGTTCAGCACCCTGAAGGCGCTGGGGGATCGCATTCGCAGCTATCTGGTGCTGTCGGCGAACACGCAGCTGGCAACGCTGAACGAGACGGTGAAGGCGTATTCCGGGGCCCGCCCGGCTGGCTGCATTGTCACCAAGACCGACGAGGCCACTAGCCTGGGCGCGGTGATCACGGTGCTGCTGCGCCAGCGGTTGCCGGTGAGCTTCCTGGGTAACGGCCAGCGGGTCCCCGAGGATCTTGCGCCGGCGCGGGGTGATAAACTGGTGCAGGAAGCGGTGGGCCTGGTGAAACAGTACGGTCAGGCAGCGGACGACGACCAGCTTGCGGTCGCCTTCGGGGGCGGTGCCGCGCACGGGCAGTGAACCGCGCCGCATCGAACAACGGGAGCCATGGAACTGCGTGCGGGACGCGGGTGCCATGTCAGAACAAGAGAACGAACAACGCATGGATCAGGCAGCGGGGCTGAGGCGAATGAGCAACCCGAAACCGGTCAAGGTCATTGCGGTTGCAAGCGGCAAGGGCGGGGTGGGCAAGAGCAGTGTCTCCGTGAATCTGGCAGTGGCGCTGTCCACCGCGGGCAATCGGGTACTGCTCATGGATGCCGACCTGGGCCTGGCCAACGTGGACGTGCTCCTGGGGCTCAGCCCGCGTTACAACCTGGCTCACGTCATGGATGGCGAGGCGGAGCTCGAAGAGATCCTGGTGGAAGGCCCGGGTGGCATCCATATCATCCCCGCGTCGTCGGGCACCAAACGCATGGCGGAGCTGGGGCCGGCGGAGAACACCGGCCTGATCCGCAGCTTCAGCGAACTGAGCGGCGACTGGGACTACCTCATCATCGATACGGCGGCGGGCATCGCCGACAGCGTCATCAGCTTCGCGCGCGCGGCGCGGGAGGTGCTGGTGGTGGTCTGTGACGAGCCGTCCAGCATCACCGACGCCTATGCGCTCATCAAGGTGCTGCACCGGGACTACAGCGTCGAACGGGTGCATGTGGTGGCCAACATGGTCACCGGGGCGGCCGAAGGCAAGGCCCTGTACGACAAGCTTGCACGCGTCTGCGAGCGCTACCTGGATCTCACGGTTGCCTACATGGGCGCCATCCCACGGGACGACGCCATGCGCAAGTCCGTGCAGCGTCAGCAGGCGGTGGTAACGGCCTATCCGGGCAGCCCGTCCGGTCGCGCGTATACCGAAATGGCCAAGCGCGTGGACAAACTGCCCTTGCCCACCCGGGCCGAGGGGCATCTGGAATTCTTCGTCGAGCGTCTGGTGCAGTACAACGCATCCGGCGGGGAGGTGATGCCATGAAGCCGCGCGTCGCCGCCTACTCGGAAGTTCAGAAACAGAGCAGTGAGCACGACGTTCTGGTGGAGCACGCGCCGCTGGTCAAGCGCATCGCCCACCACCTGCTGGCGCGGTTGCCGGATAGCGTGCAACTGGAGGATCTCATCCAGGCCGGCACCATCGGCCTGCTGGAGGCGGCCCGGCAGTACGACACCGCCCACGGTGCCAGCTTCACCACCTATGCGGGTATCCGCATCCGCGGCGCCATGCTGGACGAGATCCGGCGCCTGGACTGGACGCCGCGCTCCGTGCATCGACGGGCCCGGGAAGTGGCCCAGGCCACGCGGGAGATCGAGCACCGCACCGGCCGTGAGGCCCGCGATGGCGAGATCATGGAGGCCCTGGACATGAGCGCCGACGAGTACCACCAGGTGCTCAATGACGCGTCCACGGCACGCCTGTTCAGCCTGGACGAGGTGTCGCCCACCACCGGTGAGGCGCGGGAGCCGGCCAGTGACGACGCCGGCCCCGTCAGCCGCCTGGAAGACGCCGGTTTCCGCCAGGCCCTGGCCGACGCCATCCGCACGCTGCCGGAGCGCGAGCAGCTGGTGATGTCCCTCTACTACGAGCAGGAGCTCAATCTGCGCGAGATCGGCGAGGTGCTCGGGGTGACCGAGTCCCGCATCAGCCAGATTCACGGTCGCATCATGCTCAAGTTGCGGGACCATCTTGCCGACTGGACAGAGTAGCGTCCGGTTCCGGGGTTGGGTGGCGGTGCCATGCCGGTCG
This sequence comes from Aquisalimonas sp., assembly GCA_007127625.1. GTDB lineage: Bacteria > Pseudomonadota > Gammaproteobacteria > Nitrococcales > Aquisalimonadaceae > Aquisalimonas. The sequence goes on from SKYZ01000358.1 coordinate 2,872, forward strand.
GCTCCCGGGACCACGTAAAAGCAACAGGTTCACGAACTGCGCCCTGTTTGGCAGAACCCGGCGCGATGGTCGGGCAGGGTGGACCCGCTATCCGCGGGAACGGCCCTGACTACAGTAAAGGTGATTCACAGTGAGTTCCGACAAGAACATGAAAATCCTCATCGTGGACGACTTCTCCACCATGCGGCGGATTATCAAGAACCTCCTCCGGGACCTCGGCTACAACAACACCGCCGAGGCGGACGACGGGAATACCGCCCTGCCGATGCTCAAGAAGGGTGGTTTCGATTTCCTGATCACGGACTGGAACATGCCGGGGATGGACGGGCTCACACTGCTGAAGAACGTCCGCGCCGAGGAGGATCTCAAGGATCTGCCGGTGCTGATGGTGACCGCCGAGTCCAAGCGCGAGCAGATCATCGAGGCGGCCCAGGCCGGCGTCAACGGCTACATCGTCAAGCCGTTCACCGCCGCCACGCTGAAGGAGAAGATTGACAAGATCTTCGAGCGCATCGGATCGGCCGGCTGAGGAGTGACGCATGAGCACTGAAGCCAGCGATCTCGATCGTTATGCAGAAAAGGCGCGGGAACTGCTGAACCACGCGGAAGCCGGTGACCACGAGGCCGTGGGCGAGGTCCTGGACGAGCTGACCCGACTGCGGGAGACCGAGCTGTTCCGGGAAGTGGGCAAGCTCACCCGCGAGCTTCACGAAGCGCTGAAGTCCTTCCGCACGGACAACCGTCTGAGCGAACTCGCAGCCAACGATATCCCGGATGCCCAGGACCGGCTCAATCACGTCATCGAACTGACCGAGAATGCGGCGCACAAGACGCTCACCGCCCTGGAAGAATCCCTGGAGTCCCTGTCCGGCCTCGGCAGCGAAGGTCAGGAGCTGGCCGCGGAATGGAAGCGTTTCCGCCAGCGCGAACTCTCTGCCACCGAATTCCGTGACCTCAGCCGGCGCATGGACGCTTTCTTCCAGCGTCTGGAGGCCGAGGGCGCCACGGTCCAGAGCAAGCTCACCGATGCCCTCATGGCGCAGGACTACCAGGACCTCACCGGCCAGATCATCCGGCGCGTCATGAAACTGGTGAAGGAGGTGGAGGACGGTCTGGTGTCACTGATCTCCATTTCGGCACCCGAGCGGGCTACGGAACGGCGGAAAACTGCCGATAAGCGGGTGGCGGATCCTTCGGAACTGGAGGGGCCGCAGGTACCGGGCCACGAGTCCGACACCGCCGTGCAGGGGCAGGACGAGGTGGATGATCTGCTCTCCAGCCTCGGGTTCTGAGGCGGGGTGCGGCGCGAGAGTATCGGTAAGCGGGTGAAGGGGCGCGCCATGGGCGGCGCCCACCCTGGAAGCGCTTGGGGGCGTTATGGCAACTGACACACAGGACGAGATCGTCCAGGACTTCCTGGTGGAATCCAGGGAGATTCTTGATGAGCTGGGCGAGCAGCTGGTGCAGCTCGAGCAGCAGCCGGATCAGAAAGATCTGCTGCATGCAGTGTTCCGCGGCTTCCACACCATCAAGGGCGGCGCCGGCTTCCTGGGATTCGACCCGCTGGTGGATGTCTGCCACCGCACCGAGGATCTCTTCAATCTGCTGCGCAACGGTGAGCGTCAGGTTACCTCGGAACTCATGGACTACGTCCTGCGCGCGCTGGATGTGGTGAACAACCAGTTCACCGATCTGCGGAACGGCGACGATCCCCGCGGTGCCCCGGCGGAGCTGCTGGAGGCCCTGGAGCGGCTGCAGCAGGAGGAGCATCTCGGGGATTCGGCGCCCGCCGCGGAGCCGGCCACCGAGTCGTCGGCTGATACCGCCAACGACGCAGCCGCCGATGACGACATCACCGAGGAAGAGTTCGAAGCTCTGCTGGACGCCATGGACGAGGGGAAGACCGGGTCCGCGCCGGCAGCACCGGCTGCTTCGACGAGCGGCGGTGACGAGATCACCGATGACGAGTTCGAGAAGGTGCTCGATGAACTCCACGGCCCCGGCAAGCACAAGGGAGTCCCTGCCACCGCAAAGGCTGCAAAGCCGGCGCAGAACAATGGCGACGACGATCGTATTACTGACGACGAATTCGAAGCGGTGCTGGACCAGCTCCACGGCGAGGGCAAGGGCCCCACAGCCATCGATGCCGATGGGGCCGAATCCGCGCCGGCGGTGCCGGCGAAGCCGGCCACTGCGACACCGGCCGGCGCATCCGCCCCGGCAGACCGCGCCGAAAGCAGACCTGCGGCCGGCGGCGGGGGTACCGGTGGCGGCTCCGGTGATGCCGGAGGCGGTGCCGGGGGTGCCGGCGGAGCCAAGGGTGGCGGTGGTGGCGAGACGTCGGTACGCGTGGACACCGGCAAGCTCGACGACATCATGAACCTGGTGGGCGAGCTGGTGCTGGTGCGCAATCGCCTGAGCACCATCCGCTCCACCTATGACGACGAACGCATGAGTCAGGCCGTGGCGGACCTGGAGCTGGTGACGTCGGACCTGCAGAACGCGGTGATGAAGACCCGCATGCAGCCCATCAAGAAGGTCTTCGGACGCTTCCCGCGCCAGGTGCGCGACCTGGCCCGCAGTCTGGGCAAGGAAGTGGACCTGCAGATGGCCGGTGAAGAAACCGATCTGGACAAGAACCTGGTGGAGGCCCTGGCTGATCCGCTGGTCCACCTGGTGCGCAATTCCGTGGACCACGGGATCGAGGAACCCGCGGACCGCGAGGCCGCCGGCAAGCCCCGCAAAGGGGTGCTGCGCCTGTCCGCCGAGCAGGAGGGCGACCACATCCTGCTGATCATTGCCGATGACGGCAAGGGCATGGACCCGGAAGCGCTGCGCACCAAGGTGGTGGAGAAGGGCCTGATGGATCGCGAGTCCGCCAACCGGCTGGACGAGAAGGACTGCTTCAATCTCATTTTCATGCCCGGATTCTCCACCAAGGCGGAGATCTCCGATGTCTCCGGCCGCGGCGTGGGCATGGATGTGGTCAAGACCAAGATTTCCCAGCTCAACGGCACCGTGGATATCGACTCGGCCCCGGGCCGCGGCACGACGCTGAAGATCAAGGTGCCGCTGACCCTGGCCATTCTGCCGACCCTGATGGTGCGCATGCGTGGACGCAAGTTCGCCCTGCCCATGTCGGTGGTCAGCGAGATCTTCGAGCTGGAAATGGACAAGACCAAGGTGGTGGACAACCGCCGGGTGGTCATGGTCCGCCGCAAGGCCATGCCGCTGTTCTTCCTGGAGCGCTGGATCGACGCCATGGGCAGTCTCGAGACCGAGGATCCGGATGCCGCCCGGGAGGAGCAGCAGGTGGTGACCGTCAACGTCGGCAACCAGACGGTGGGCTTCGTGGTGGATGACGTCATTGGCCTGGAAGAGGTGGTGATCAAGCCGCTGGGAAGCATGCTGCAGGGGCTGCCCGGACTGGCGGGCTCCACCATCACCGGCGACGGCAGCATCGCCCTGATCATCGATATTCCCAGCCTGGTGAAAACCTTCGGCTCGCGCATGTAGCAGGTCGCAGGCGGGTCTGACGAGGAGAGGTGCGTGGCCAAACGGGTATTGATCGTTGACGATTCCGGATTCTTCCGGCGGCGCATCAAGGAGATGCTGTCGTCGGACCCGCGGCTGGAAGTCGTGGGCGAGGCCGCCGACGGTCGGCAGGCCGTGGAAGAGGCCGTGCGGCTGAAACCGGACGTTATCACCATGGACATCGAGATGCCGGTGCTGGACGGCATCTCCGCGGTGCGCGAGATCATGCAGCGTCAGCCGACGCCGGTCCTGATGTTTTCGTCCCTGACGTTCGATGGTGCACGCGCCACCCTGGACGCGCTGGAAGCGGGGGCGGTGGACTTCCTGCCCAAGCGTTTCTCGGACATATCCTCCAACGCCGAGAAGGCGCGTGAGCAGCTCCAGGAGCGTGTGCGTACCGTGGCTGCAGGCGCGCGCCCCGGGACCGCGACCTCGCGTGCACGCACCGGTCCGGCGCCGACGGGGCGCCCATCAACCACTGGTGGCACCGTCGGCCGGGAGAGTGCGGCGCCGACGCGGCGGGCCAGTGCCGGGCCCAGGGCCAGTGATCTCGACCTGGTGGTGATCGGCGCTTCCACCGGCGGACCGGTGGCGCTGCAGCGGGTGCTGGCGGCGCTGCCGGCGTCGTTCCCGGTGCCGATCCTGCTGGTGCAGCACATGCCGGCGAATTTCACCGCGGCCTTCGCCCAGCGGGTGGACGGCATGTCCCAGCTGCGCATCCGTGAAGCAGCGGATGGCGACAGCCTGGAGGCCGGCAGTGCGCTGCTGGCGCCGGGCGGTCAGCACATGGGCGTGCGCCGGCGGGGTGGCGCCCTGAGCGTGCACACCATCGAGCCGCGGGAGGGCGAATTCTACAAGCCCAGTGTCGACGTGGCCCTGCGGGAAGCCACCCAGGTCTGCGGCGGGCGCGTACTGGGGGTGATTCTCACCGGCATGGGTGCGGACGGTTGCGAGGGCGCGCGGGAGCTCAAGCGCCGCCAGGGACATATCTGGTCCCAGGACGAGGCAACCAGCGTGATCTACGGCATGCCAGGGGCCGTGGCCAAGGCGGGGCTGACGGATCGCGAGATGCCGTTGATGGACATTGGCCAGGCACTGGCCCGACTGGCCTGAGGGTGTAGAACCGATGCGGACATGGGCGATATCCAACCAGAAGGGCGGGGTCGGCAAGACCACCACCGCCGTCAGTCTCGCCGGGTTGCTGAGCAACCGTGGCGAGTCGGTGCTGCTGGTGGATCTGGATCCCCACGGTTCCATGACGGCCCATTTCGGCTACGACCCGGATGACATTTCACCCAGCGTCTACGATCTCTTTCACGATTCCATGGATTCCGGGGACATCCCCATGCTCCTGCGGGAGACCGGGGTGAAGAACATCAGCCTGCTGCCGGCGAGCACGGCGTTGGCGACACTGGATCGCCAGTTGGGCTCGCGCCACGGCAAGGGGCTGGTGGTGCGTAACGCCACCCGGGCTCTGAGCAGCCGGTTCGATACCGTGTGCATCGACTGTCCGCCCATGCTCGGCGTGCTGATGGTCAACGCCCTGGCGGCCTGCGATGAGCTGCTGGTACCGGTGCAGACGGAGTTCCTTGCCATCAAGGGCCTGGAGCGGATGCTGCATACCCTGGAGATGATCCAGCGCTCGCGGCGGGCAATCCTGCCGTATCGGGTGGTGCCGACCATGTTCGACCGGCGGACCCGGGAGTCCGTGGAGGCGCTGCGGGAGCTGCGGGAGCGCTACGGAGACGCCGTCTGGGATGGCGCCATCCCGGTGGATACCCGCTTCCGCGACGCCAGTCGCCAGGGCGTGCCCCTGACGGTGTCGTATCCCTGGTCCCGCGGTAGCCAGGCCTACCGCAAGCTGCTGGAGTCACTGCTGGAGGGCGAGGCCACCGCGGCGGAGGCAGTGGGCCATGACTGATCGGCGCAACCGGCCAGGGGAAGCACTGGTGGACCAGCAGGAAGCCATCCGGGACTACCTGGATGCGCTGCTGCAGGATATTCCGGATTTCGACGATGAGCCTGCGCAGCAGCCGCAGGCGCAGCCCGTGGAGACGGCATCGCAGCCGGTGCGCGAGGAACCCGCGACAGCCACCGTGACGGTGGCTCCCGAGCCGATTGCAGAGGCGCGTGAGGAGCCCGTCCGCCCGTCAACCGTGGCGCCGGAGCCCGCCCCGCCACAGTCGCAGGCTGCGGGCACCGAGCCCGACGAAGAGGACGTGGAGCGCGGTGCGCTGCAGGCGCTTTTCTTCGACGTGGGTGGCCTCAAGCTCGCCGTGCCGCTGACGGAACTGCACAGCGTCGTGCCCTGGGGGGACGTGGATGTCACGCCCATGCCGCGCCAGCCGGATTGGCAGCTCGGGCTGATGCGCTACCGCGAGCGCAACGTCCGGGTGGTGGATACGGTGACCATGGTGCTACCGCCGGACAAGCGACAGAAGCCGGAGGCACAGGCCGAACCGCAGCACATTCTGGTGGTGGGCGACGGCAGCTGGGGCATTACCTGCCATGGCATCGGCGATGTGACCCGCCTGGGGCCGGATGAAGTGAAGTGGCGGCGACGGGGCAGCGCCCGGCCCTGGCTGGCGGGGACGGTCATCGGCCACCTCAGCGCCGTCATCGATACCGGTGCCTTCGCGCGTATGCTGCAGCAGGGAATGGGACACGAGTAGCTCATGTGACGGCGCGCGCCGCCGATAACGAAAGAAACGAGACGGGATAACGCAAGTGGAGGCCAGCAATGGCGCAGCAGCAGGCTGACAAGGAGCAACGGCAGGAGCACCAGGGCGCGGTGACGCAGTGGGTGACTTTCTCCCTGGAGAAGGAAACCTATGGGATCGACGTGATGCGGGTTCAGGAAGTCCTGCCCATGAGCGAGATCGCTCCGGTGCCGGGGGCGCCACCCTACGTGCTGGGCATCATCAACCTGCGCGGCAACGTGGTCACGGTCATCGACACGCGCATGCGGTTCGGTCTGCCGTCCCGGGAGTCGGACAGCGCCAGCCGTATCGTGGTCATCGAGACCGGGGATCAGGTGGCCGGCATCCTGGTGGACAGCGTTGCCGAGGTGATCAACGTTCGCGAGGACGAGGTGGACACCGCGCCCAATGTGGGCAACGAGGAGTCGTCCAAGTATATTTACGGCGTTGTGAGCCGTGGCGAGGAGCTCCTCATCCTGGTGGATGTGAACAAGCTCCTGAGCCGTGAAGAATGGGAGGAGGTGTCATCCCTCTGACCCGGGACAGGACAACGGCATGACGCTGAGCCTGATTGTTGCAGTGGCTGCGCTGGCAGTGGCCGTGGCCGCGGCGGTCATGGCCCTGTACCAGGTCCGTCGCGCGGAGGCCCGGGTGGCGGGATTGCGCGAGGAGCGCCGCCGCCTGCTGGAGACCGTCGAAGGTCTGTCCTCCGGCGCTGTGGCCCAGGGCGAGCGTATTGCCCGGGTGGAGCAGGAACTCCAGCGCCTCAAGGAGCGCCTCAGCATGCTTGGCTCCCGGGACAGCGGCAACGCCGCCTTCGATCAGGCCATCCGCATGGCGCGCAAGGGGCAGCCCGCCGAAGACATCGCCGAGGCCTGCGGCCTGAGCAAGGTGGAGGCCGATCTGGTGGTGCTCATTCATCATGAGGGTGACGGGCGCTGAGCCGGTTTCTCGCACACGGGCGACGCGGCGCCGCGAGCCGAAACCAACGGTCAATCGGTGCATCTTGATGCACCGGCCATCCAACAAGATCCGAGGATCCGTAGGGTGGACCTTCAGG
>SKYZ01000188.1 GCA_007127625.1 Aquisalimonas sp.
CACCTGCCCGTGTACGTGGGCGACGTGCTCTGCTGTTACGCCACCCTGCACCGGGTGGGACGCACTTCCATGACGGTGGAAGTGCAGGCCTGGGTACTGCGCGGCGGCGGCGCCAGGGAGCGGCTGCTGGTGACCGACGGGCTGTTTACCTACGTGGCCATGGACGATCAGGGGCGGCCACGGCCGGTCCCGCCATTGGCAACCAGACACCTCGAAACCTGAGGGGTTCCCGACCATGGCAGTCACCATTGACACCGTACGGCAGGCCGCAGCGGCGATCCGCGACGGCATCCAGCGGACCCGCTGCGATCGCTCGCACACACTTTCGAGCATGACCGGCTGCGAGCTCTACCTCAAGTTCGAGAACCACCAGTTCACCGCCGCCTTCAAGGAGCGCGGCGCGTTGAACCGGCTGCTGGCCCTGTCGCCCAAGGAGCGTGAACGCGGCGTGATCGCCATGTCGGCGGGCAATCACGCCCAGGCGCTGGCCTACCACGCCCAGCGCCTGGGGATCCGCGCCGTCATTGTCATGCCCCGCCACACACCGAACCTCAAGGTCACCAATACCCGGCGATTCGGCGCCGAGGTGCACCTGCACGGCAACGGTGTCGCCGAGGCGGGCAGCTACGCGGAGGAGCTTGCGGCAAAGCACGGCTACGTATTCGTGCATCCCTACGACGACGAGCATGTCATCGCCGGTCAGGGCACCGTTGCCCTGGAGATGCTGGCCGAGGTTCCCGGTCTGGACACGCTGGTGGTTCCCGTCGGCGGCGGCGGCCTGATCGGCGGGATGGCCGTGGCGGCACGCGCCATCAACCCCGACATCGAGATCGTCGGCGTGCAGACGGAGCGCTTTCCGGCCATGCAGCAGGCGATCGCCGGCGCGACCATCGCCACCGGACCGCCCACCATCGCCGAAGGCATTGCCGTGAAGGTCCCGGGCACTCTTACCCTGCCGCTGGTGCGCGAGCTGGTCTCCGAGATCCTGCTGGTGGACGAGCCGGACCTGGAACAGGCCATCCTGCTGCTGCTGGAGATCGAGAAAACGGTGGCGGAAGGTGCCGGCGCCGCCGGCCTGGCCGCCCTGCTCGCTTACCCGGAGCGGTTCCGCGGGCGGCGGGTGGGCCTGGTCCTGTGCGGCGGCAACATCGACCTGCTGGCCCTGTCGTCGGTGATTCAGCGCGGCCTGGTGCGCACCCAGCGTGTCGTCCGCGTGCGCGTGGGCACCCCGGACGTGCCCGGTGCGCTGGCCGACCTCACCCGCGTGCTGGCGGACCACAACGCCGGCATCATCCAGATCGCTCATCAGCGGCAGTTCACCGACCTGCCCCTGCGGGCGGTGGAAGTGGAGGTCACCCTGGAAACGCTGGGCGGCGACCATCTGGCCGATGTGCTTGCCGCCCTGCGTGACAACGGCTACGACCCGGTACTCCCGGATGTCTCCGACCTGCACCCGGTGGAACGCCGGAGTACCACGTGAGTTCGTCGACGTTCCGGCACAGGGCGCGACGTGGCCGACTGCTGCCGAGACTTGCGGCGGTGCTGGCCATCTTCACCGCCATCTTCGCCAGCAACGTACCCACCCCCCTGTACGCCGTCTGGCAGGCGGAGTGGGGGTTCTCCGGCACGGCCCTCACGGCGGTGTTCTCGGTGTACGTCATCGGCGTGATCGGTGCTCTGCTCACCGTCGGGCCTCTGTCCGACCTGGCCGGCCGACGCCAGGTGCTGGTGCCCGGCCTGGTGTGCATGGTGATCGCTGCCCTGCTGTTCGCGGTGGCCACGGACATCACATGGCTCGGCACCGGCCGGCTGCTTACGGGGATCGGCACCGGCATTGTGACCGGCACCGCCACCGCGGCCCTGGTGGAACTGGATCCGGACAAGAACTGGGCGCACTCCGCGGCCATCTCCGCACTCACCCTCACCGCCGGCGCCACCGCCGGGCCATTGGTGAGTTCCGGCATGCTGCGCCTGGACCTCTGGCCACTGGTGACCCCGTTCCTGCTGGTGGCAGCCCTGGCAGTCACCAGCATCGTGCTGCTGATCAAGGTCCGCTGGCCACGCCGGGTCGGGCAACGCAAGGCCGGCTTTCGGCTGCGTCACTGGCGGCCCGCTCGCCTGTCGGTACCGCGGGAGATCCTGGGGAGTTTCGCCCTGGCTGGCGGTGCCATGTGCCTGGCCTGGTCCACCGGCAGTCTGTACGCCTCGCTGGGGCCCTCCCTGGCCACCGAACTGGTCGGCATCGACGACCGCGCCCTGGCCGGCCTGTACGCCGCGGCATTCCAGTTTGTCGCCGGCGTCGGGCAGTTCACGGCCCGACGTCAGCATCCGGCACGGCTGCTGTTCACGGGGCCCTGGATCCTGGGCGCGGGCATGGTGATCTGTGTCGCCGGCATCGTGCTCACCTCGCCCTGGATCTTTGCGCTGGGGACCGTGACCACGGCATTCGGCGCCGGCGTCACCGCCATGGGGGCGGTGGCCACTATCAGTCGCGAGGCCCCCGCCGACCGGCGTGGCGAAGTGGTGTCGAGTTTCTACGTGCTGGCGTATCTGACCATGGCGACGGTGGTCCTGGGCGTCGGCTCCAGCAGCGACTGGATCGGCC
>SKYZ01000191.1 GCA_007127625.1 Aquisalimonas sp.
CCGGTTGCTCAAGCTCGTCCAGTCGCGCCTCCAGGCGCTCGCGCCAGCGCCGGGAGAGTTCCGGCAGACGCTGGCGGATATCCGCGGTCAGCTGGGCCAGCTCGTCGGCACGCTCGCCGATCATGGCACCGAGGCGCTCACCCTCACGCTCACGGGTGGCGACAAACCCCTCGAGGGTCTCGTCGAGCAGCGCCAGGGCCGCCTCCTGCACCGGCTCCATATCCGGCCGGTCTTCCATGAGCACGCCAGGCATGCGCAGGAAATCCGTCGCCGGAATCGAGGCCGCCCCGTGGAGGCGGACATTGAGCTCCCGCGTCGCGGTCAGCAACTGGTCCACATAGTCCCAGTCCACACGCACTTCCCGGGACACCCGTGCACTCTCCAGCCGGAACGTGCACTCGATCTTGCCCCGGGACAACCGCCGGCCGATGCGCTCCCGAATGGCCGGCTCGATGGCGCGGAGGTCCTCCGGCAGGCGCGGGTGAACGTCCAGATAACGGTGGTTGACCGAGCGCAACTCGCAGCTCAGCCGCCCCCAGTCGCCCTGGGTCTCGCACCGCTCGAACGCCGTCATGCTACGGGGCATGGAGCAACCCTCCCTGTGAGGCCGGTGCAGGCCGGTAATCAGTGAACGCGCTATGTTACCCTCAGCGGCCCCGATTCAGACACCCCGGAGAGATGACATGCGCCCGAGCGGTCGCCAACCTGACGAGCTGCGCCCCGTGCGCATCACCCGCCGCTACACCAAGCACGCCGAGGGCTCGGTGCTGGTGGAGTTCGGCGACACCCAGGTGCTGTGCACCGCCTCGGTGGAGGAGAACGTGCCCGGCTTCCTGCGCGGCAAGGGCCAGGGCTGGGTCACCGCCGAGTACGGCATGCTGCCCCGGTCCACGGGCTTGCGCATGGGTCGCGAGGCCGCCCGGGGCAAACAGCAGGGTCGCACGGTGGAGATCCAGCGGCTGATCGGCCGCTCCCTGCGCGCCGCCATCGACCTGGAAGCGTTGGGCGAGCGTAGCGTGGTCATCGACTGCGACGTGCTGCAGGCCGACGGCGGCACCCGCACCGCCTCGATTACCGGCGGCTACGTGGCGCTGGCCGATGCCATGCGCTCGCTGGTGGACCGCCGACTGCTCCGTCGCAATCCGCTGCACGGTCAGGTGGCCTCGGTGTCGGTGGGCATCTACCGCGGCACGCCGGTACTGGACCTGGACTATCCGGAGGACAGCGAAGCGGAAACGGACATGAACGTGGTCATGAACGACGCCGGTGCCTTCATCGAGATCCAGGGCACGGCCGAAGGGCACGCCTTCCGCCGTGACGAACTCAACGCCATGACAGAACTGGCGGAGAAGGGCGTCGGCGAGCTGGTCACCCACCAGCGAGCAGCCCTGGAAGAGTAGTGGCCGCAGCGTTACACGCAGCCAGGAGCTTCCATGCAGCGCACAGTATTCGCGAGCAACAATGCGGGCAAGGTGGCCGAAGTGGACGGCCTGTTGCGGCCCGTCGGCTATACCGTCATCCCGCAGTCGGAGTACCTGGTGCCGGAGGCGGATGAGACGGGGCTGACCTTCGTCGAGAACGCCATCATCAAGGCGCGCAACGCCTGCACACACACGCAGCTGCCCGCCATCGCCGACGACTCCGGCCTGGAGGTGGATGCCCTGGACGGGGATCCGGGCATCCACTCGGCCCGCTATGCCGGCACCCACGGCGACGACAGCGCCAACAACAGCCTGTTGCTGGCCGAACTGGCCGGCGTCCCGGAATCCGAACGCACGGCACGATTCCGCTGCGTCATGGTCTACATGCGGCATGCGGAGGACCCGGCACCGGTGATCTGTCAGGGCGTCTGGGAAGGGCGAATTCTGGATGCACCCCGCGGCGAGGGCGGGTTCGGCTACGACCCGGTGTTCTGGGTGCTTTCGGAAGGCTGTTCGGCGGCGGAGCTGCCGGCGGACACCAAGAACCGGTTGAGCCATCGGGGCCAGGCACTGCGGGCGCTGCTGGATGCGCTGAACGTCACGTGATGTAGGGCGGACGTTCACGTCCGCCATTGCCGGTTTTCGATGAGCCGCGTCGGCCGGCGCGTCTCGGGAAGGTGGACCTGAAGGTCCACCTTACGCAGGCTGTCGCAGGCACCGTAGGAGCGGCGCAAGCCGCGACCGCCGGTTTGACGGTGCATCAAGATGCACCCTACGGAAAGCGCGAATATGCGGCACCCGGCCGGCGCAAACACCTGCGGAGTAGACATCATGACGTCGCGGCTCACCACTCCACCGCTTGGCCTGTACGTGCACCTGCCCTGGTGCGTGCGCAAATGCCCGTACTGCGACTTCAACTCCCATGCCGCTCCGGAGCAGCTGCCCGTCGAGGACTACCTGGCGGCGCTGCGGGCGGACCTGAATGCCGAACTTGAGAGCGCGGCGGGGCGGACCATCGAGACGGTGTTCATCGGCGGCGGAACGCCCAGCCTGTTCCCTCCGCACGCGATCGGCCGCGTCATCGAGTGGCTGCAGCCGCATCTGGCACCGAGGGCTGAAATCACCCTGGAGGCGAACCCGGGCACCCTGGAGCAGGGGCGGTTCACCGCTTTCCGCAATGC
>SKYZ01000446.1 GCA_007127625.1 Aquisalimonas sp.
GGCCAAACGCCCCTTCACATTGGCACCAAATTCAGTACAATGCGCGATTCACTGAAGCAGCGGTGCACCGCAATCCGCGCAGTTCTGAGGGATATTCGATTCATGGTTACCATTCGTCTGGCACGCGGCGGCGCCAAGAAGAACCCGTTCTACTACGTCGTCGTCACCGATAGCCGTCAGCCGCGCGACGGCCGCTTCATCGAGCGCCTGGGCTTTTTCAACCCGGTTGCACGGGGCCAGGAAGCGAACAATCCGCTGCGCCTGAATCTCGAGCGCGTGGATCACTGGCTGGAGCGCGGTGCGCGCCCGTCCGAGCGCGTCGATCACCTGATCAAGCAGGCTCGCAAGGAGCAGCAGGCAAGCGCCTGAGGCATTGCCGAGGCCGGTGGGAGCAGCCGTAGTGGAGAGCGCCGAGGAGCTGATCGTTCTCGGGGAGATCTCGGGTATCTACGGTGTTGCCGGCTGGGTGCGGGTGTACTCGTACACCGACCCACGGGAAAACATCCTGGGCTACCCGGTTTGGCGTGTGCGTACACGTGACCGCTGGGCGGCCCTGGAACTGCAGAACGGGCGGCGCCAGGGCAAGGCCATCGTGGCGCAGCTGGAAGGGTGTGAAGACCGCGACCAGGCCCGGGGCCTGATCGGCTGCAAGATCGCGGTACCCCGCGCCGAGCTGCCGCAGCCCGGCGAAGGCGAATACTACTGGGCCGATCTCCAGGGCCTGCGCGTCTACAATCGCGACGGCACGGAGTTCGGGACCGTGACGCGGCTGATGGAGACCGGTGCCAACGATGTACTGGTGGTCTCCGGGGAGCGCGAACGGTTGATCCCCATGGTGCCGGATGTCTACGTCCTGCGGGTGGATCTGGACGCCGGGGTCATGGAAGTGGACTGGGATCCGGATTTCTGACCACCGGCCCGGGAGCGAACATGCGCGTTGACGTGATCACGCTGTTCCCCGAGCTGGTGGAATCGGTGACAGCCTATGGCGTCACCGGAAGGGCCGCCCGCGCGGGCCTGCTGGAGCTGGTGAGCTGGAATCCGCGCGCCGACGCCAGCGACCGGCACGGCACGGTGGACGATCGCTCCTACGGGGGCGGGCCCGGGATGGTCATGAAGGTGGAGCCGCTGCGTACCACCATCCGGCGCGCGCGGCATGCGGTCCCGGTGCCGGCGCCGGTGGTGTACCTCAGCCCCCAGGGGCGACGGTTGCGACAGGGTGATGTTCGTGACCTGGCGGAGCGGCCGCGGATCATTCTCCTCTGCGGCCGGTATGAGGGCATTGACGAGCGCTTGCTGGCTACGGAGGTGGACGACGAGATCTCCCTGGGGGATTTCGTTCTCAGCGGCGGCGAGATCCCGGCAATGGCCGTGATCGACGCGGTGGCCCGGTGGTTGCCGGGGGCGCTGGGGCACGAGGATTCCGCCGCGGCGGATTCGTTCTCGGACGGGTTGCTGGATTATCCGCACTACACCCGCCCCGAGAGCATCGATGGATTGCAGGTGCCGGGCGTATTGCTCGGCGGCGACCACCAGGCCATCGCCCGGTGGCGGCGCAAGCAGGCCCTGGGACGGACCTGGCTGCGACGGCCGGAGCTGCTGGCAGGACAGAAACTGGACGCGGACAGCCGCCGGCTGTTGCGGGAATTTATAGACGAGTACCGGGCTGACGACCGCGACGAGCCGGTCTGAACGGGTAGAGGAAAACGGCATGACCAACATCATCGACGAACTGAACAAGGAACAGATCGAGGCCCTGGGCCAGAAAGTGCCGGATTTTGCCCCGGGCGACACGGTGCTGGTGCAGGTGCGTGTCCGGGAAGGCAACCGCGAGCGTCTGCAGCCCTTCGAGGGCGTGGTCATTGCCAAGCGCAACCGTGGCCTTGATTCCGCCTTCACCCTGCGCAAGACCTCCCATGGCACCGGTGTGGAACGCGTCTTCCAGACCTACAGCCCGCTGATCGAGAGCATCAAGGTCAAGCGCAAGGGCGACGTTCGCCGGGCCAAGCTCTACTTCCTGCGGGAGCGCAGCGGCAAGGCCGCCCGGATCCGCGAAAAGGTCTGAGCCGGCTCCAGGGCGGCGCCGCCGCCCGGCGGCTGCTCTGCTGACAGCCGATTGCACATGAAAACCCGCCCGGTGGGACTGCCCGGGCGGGTTTTTCCGTTTTCATGGGCTGCGCAGGCGAGCCACCAGGGCCTCTCGCGCCCGCTGACCGGGCTCGCTGATCAGTGCAACGCCCACGGTGGCAATGGCGATGCCGCCCCAGGCCGCCACCGGCATGACTTCGCCGAGGATGAGCCAGGCAATCAGGGCCGACAGCGGTGGCACCAGGAAGAACAATGCCGAGACCCGCGAGGCCAGACCGCGGCGAACCATCGCCAGCAGCAGCGTCACCGCGATCAGCGAGTTGCAGATCACCAGGTAGCCCATGGCGATCAGGAACTCACCGGTCCAGTCGATGTGCAGGGGCTCCAGAAGCACCGCCAGCGGGGCGAGCACAATAAAACCCAGGCCGCACTGGATGATGTTGGCGGTGACCGGATGCTGGGCCACGCCGAAGCGTTTCTCGTAGAGCGTCGCCGACGTCATGGCCAGCA
>SKYZ01000304.1 GCA_007127625.1 Aquisalimonas sp.
GGCAGCCACGCCCTGGTGAGCATCTGGGAGATGGACGGTGCCCTGGTGGTCTATGAGGCCGAATCACTCCAGGAAGTGAAGCGCCTGCCCATGCGTCGCCCTTCCGGGAAATACAACGTGTCCAACAAGAGTTACCGATCTTCCGGTAGCCGGGATTGATTTCTCACCTGTGTTTCAGGGCTTTCCGGGCCCTTTTCTGTTCCCGGCAAATTCATTATTGGCAGGCAAAAATAACCCACAAAAAATACCCATAAAGAGGTATTACTGCTATGTGCCTGTAAAATGGTGGGTTATCTCCCCCCTGAAGAGCCATTTCCCGTCGCGCGAATATGGGCTTGATTTATATCAAAGAGTCATGCTCTTCCATTGGTGTATTCCTTTGTCTATACGCTTGGCTAGGCGTTAACCCTCGGGGGGTCGTGGTTGCTGGAAGTACGCCCGTGTTCGGGCTTCCCGCTGTCCGCGAGTCCGGGCAGGACGAATGTCCATGCGAGGACAGGGAGAAGGAAAAAATGAGCGAGAAGACGAGGAACCGTTCCGAGCGCTGGCACTGTGGGGCACGCCGCGTGTGCCCGAAATGCATTATCTCGAACCTGTTGACTTCGGTGTTTCTTGTGGAGGGTAGCGGGGCGCTGGCGCAACAGCTCACCCGCAACAGTTTTTCCATGACCGTGGGTCAGACCCTGCGCCGCGAAGGCGATCCCTTTCAGGGGTTGATTCTGATCCGCAAGGGCGTACTGAAGACGTTCATGATCTCCGAGGACGGTGGCGAGCAGATCATCGATTTCCGTTTTCCCGGCGAGCTGGTGGGGTTGTCTGCCATGGGGACGGGAGAGCACATGGCGTGCACGATTGCCCTGTCAGCGGCGGATGTGTGCCTGATCCGGGCGGAAGACCTCGATGACCTGTGCAATACCTACCCCGACGTGCGTCGGCGTCTCTTGGAACTCACCGCGCGGGAGGTGGCCAGGCGCGAGCATCTGCACCAGGCGTTGTGCGGAACCCGGGCGGAGTGCCGGCTTGCCATGGCGTTGTTGAATATTGCCGAGCGGCTGGGTGTTGCCACCGTGGATCACGCTATTTCGTTCCAGCTGCCCATGGCTCGGGTGGATCTGGCCGCCTACCTGGGTCTGACGCCGGAGACAACCAGTCGACAGCTGCGCCGCTGGGAAAGTCATGGCTGGCTGCATACCCGCGGCCGCGATTTCACCATCCGCGAGCCGGATGTGCTGCATGCCCTGGCCAGTCGGCACTCCTCGGACGAGGAGGGCGTTCACCGGCTGGCCAGAGGGGATTCGGAGTGCCAATGGTCCCCGGATTCGGGTCTAGGCACTGATGAGCTGGCGGTAAATCGCCGGTAGTGCGGTCACCAGGTGTGAGGGCTGGTTGACGATGGCGTGGCGGCCTCGCCCGAACAGGTACGGGAAGTACTGCTGTGCCTGGTTGTCCACGGTCACGCCGAACACCGTAACCTCGTTGCGCCGGGCCTCGATGATGGCCCGGCGGGTATCCTCGATGGCGTAGCGGCCCTCGTAGTAGTCGGTGTCATTGGGCTTGCCGTCGGTGAGTACCAGCAGCAGCCGGTTGCGGTTGGGGCGCTTTTCCAGCTCCCCGCTCATGTGCCGGATGGCCGGCCCCATGCGTGTGTAGTGCCCGGGGCGTAGCGCACTGATCCGCCGGACCACCGGTTCGCCCATGCGCTCGCCGAACCCTTTGAGCGTGTTTACCCACACCTGGTAGCGGCGGTGTGACGTGAACGTATGGATGGCGTAGTCGTCGCCGCAGGCGGCGAGACCATGGGCCAGCACCAGCAGCGCTTCCTTCTCCACGTCCAGCACCCGGCGGTCCTCCAGCCAGGCGTCCGTGGACAGCGAGACGTCCACCAGAATGGACACGGCCAGGTCCCGGGTTTGCTCGCGGGCGAGCTGATAGATCCGGTCGGAGGCTTCCCCCGTGGCCCGGAGATCGCAGTGGGAGCGGATCACGGCGTCCATGTCCAGGTCCGTGCCGTCGGTCTGTCCCCGCAGGAGTTCCCGGCGCGGTCGCAGGGCCTCGAACTGGCGTCGCACCTGCCGGATGCGACGGCGCGTGCTCTCCCCCGGGGTCCAGTCCTCGCCCTCTTCGGGCTGCACGTGGGTGTGCACGGCGCAGTGGGCGGGCAGGTAGACGCCCTTGCGGTAGTTCCACTCCGGATAGGTGCGGTAGCCGCTGAGCCGCTCCCCGGTGACACCGTCCGGGGGCAGATCCAGGTCCACCTTGAGCCGCGTCGCCGCGCGCTGCTTGTGCGGGCTGAGCGTGATCTCCTCGATCTGCTCGGCGGCGCGCTTGGCCTCCTCGTCCTCCTCGTCCTCCACCAGCCGGTTGACGTTGACCATCTCGGTCCACGAGAGCATTTTCTCGAAGCGGTTGAGCACCAACGGGTCATCCCGTTCGCACTGGTCCTGGTGGCGGCGCTCCGCCTTGCGCTTGCCTTCACTGGCGGACTTGGGGCTGTTTGCCTCGGCGGCCGCGTCCGGATCGTCGACGCCTTCCTTGCCGCCACCTTCGCCCAGGAACGTGATCTCGCCCCACACCGGGACCGGCAGCGGCGGCCGGTAGTCGCGAGGCGCGCGGACGTCGTCCAGTTCGGCGTCCGGGGCCTGGATCAGCGCCACCAGTCGCCGGGCCCGCTGATCAAGCGTTGCCGTGTCGCCCAACAGGTGGCGCACGCACGCTTCCATGGAGGCCTCCACGGGGGGAAGCCGCCGGGTCGGCCGCACGGCCAGCAGATCGGCGCACAGCGCTCGGTAGCGGGTCGCCAGGCCCGGGAATGTGGCGCACACTTGCTGGCTGGCCCGGTGCGCCTCCCGCAGTAGGGCGACATCGCGTTGCAGCGGATCCCCGGTGTCCGGCACCCGGGGTGCCTCCGCGAGGGCCAGGAAGGCGGCCAGCCAGAAGTAGAGGTTGCGGTTCGACGCGGGTTCCGGAAAGTAGTCCAGGGTCGGCGGCAGCAGCACATGCTCCTCGTCCCGCCGGGCCTGGTCGACCGGCTCTTCGTCGAACCCCAGGCGCTGCCTCAGGGTGAGGCGGTGACGCGAGTTGCGCGCCACGATGGCACCCACTTCCAACCCCAGCGGGCCGCCGGTGGCACGGAAGAACACCGCCAGCGTATTGCGGAGATCCTCCAGCTTGACTGCCGCGTCCGGGTGGCGCGGGTAGCTGGTGGCCCGGGAGACCCAGCGGTGCCAACGACGGCCGACGAGTTCCTCCGGTTCGAGGAAATCCAGCATGTGTGCGCCCTCCTGTCTTGGGTGCCGCGTGGGCCGGTTGGTCAGCCGAAGGTGGCGTTGACCGCCTCCATCAGGCCTTCCTTGACGTCGGCATCGTCGCTGAGCGGCTCGATCAGCGTGCTGCGGGCGGCGTCGAGGATGGGAATGCCGGCACGCACCAGGGTTGCGCAGTAGACCAGCAGGCGGGTGGAGACGCCTTCCTCCAGGTCCTGCCCGCGCATCTCGCGCAGCCGCTGTGCCAGGTTCACCAGCGCCGCACACTGCTCGCGGCCGAGCCCGCTCTCCCGGGCGACGATGTCGCACTCCACCCGGGGCGGCGGGAAGTCGAACTCCAGCGCCACGAAACGCTGGCGCGTGCTGGGTTTCAGGGACTTGAGAATGTGCTGGTAGCCCGGGTTGTAGGAGACCACCAGCATGAAGCCGGGCGGCGCCTCCAGCATCTCACCGGTGCGCTCCAGCGGCAGGATGCGCCGGTCGTCGGTGAGCGGGTGCAGGACCACGGTCACGTCCTTGCGTGCCTCCACCACCTCGTCCAGGTAGCAGATGCCTCCTTCCCGTACCGCCCGGGTCAGTGGCCCGTCCACCCAGCGGGTCTCGCCCCCCTGGAGAAGATAGCGGCCGGTGAGGTCGGCGGAGGTGAGGTCGTCGTGGCAGGCGACGGTGTACAGCGGGCGGTCCAGTTGCGCCGCCATGTGGCTGACGAAACGCGTCTTGCCGCAGCCCGTGGGGCCCTTGAGCAGCAGCGGTAGCCGCTGCTCGAAGGCATGGTGGAACAGGTCGCACTCCGAGCCGGTGGGCTCGTAGAAGGGGACGGACGTGTCCTGGTTTTCCGGGAGATTGCTGGCCGTCAGCATGGCGTGCTCCTCTTGATTCACATGAACGGGGACGCCCGCCGGGCGGGCGCCCCCGGCGGCTCAGTCAGCCAGTGCGTCGACGTTGGTGGTGGCGGGCACCTGTTCCCGCGTCGGCCCGAAAATGGCGTAGAGGAACAGCAGCACGCCGATGCCCATGACCACCCCGGCGCCCAGACGCATGGCGTAGAACACGTCCAGCTGGCCCTGGATTTCCATGAAGTTCATGCCCAGGACCCGCTGCAGGTGGGTCTGTACTACCCCGGCGAACGTCAGCGTGAAGGTCATGAAGGACATGGCGGCGGTCATGACCCAGAAGGACCACATGTTGAGGATCTGGTTATACGGCTGCATGCGGCGCATCTGCGGCATGGCGTAGGAAATGATCCCGAGGATCAGCATGACGTAGGCACCGAAGAAGGCCAGATGGCCGTGGGCCGCCGTCACCTGGGTGCCGTGGGAGTAGTAGTTGATCCAGTGCAGCGTGTGCATGAAGCCCCACACACCGGCTCCGAAGAAGGCGATCACTGCGCAGCCCAGGGTCCACAGCATGGCGGCCTTGTTGGGGTGGTTCCGGGTGCCCTTCCAGAACATGTAGAAGGCGAACACCAGCATGGCGAAGAACGGAATCACCTCCAGGGTGGAGAAGATGCTGCCAATGGGCTGCCAGTAGGCCGGGGTGCCGATCCAGTAGTAGTGGTGGCCGGTGCCCAGCAGGCCGGAGAACAGCGACAGGCCGACGATCACGTACAGCCATTTCTCGATGATCTCACGGTCGACACCGGTCATCTTGATCAGCAGGTAGCCGAGCAGGGCCGCCATGATCAGCTCCCAGACCCCTTCCACCCAGATGTGGACGATCCACCACCAGTAGAGCTTGTCCAGTGCCAGGTTGGTGGGGTTGTAGAAGGCGAACAGCCAGAAGATCGCCGCCAGCCAAAGCCCCAGCATCAGCACCAGGCTGATAGCAGTCTTGCGCCCCTTGAGCAACGTCATGCTGGTGTTGAACAGGAACATCAGGAACGACACCGTGATCAGCACCTTCACCCACAGGGGCTGCTCCAGATAGTGACGCCCCTCGTGGATCTCGAACTGGTAGCCGATCAGTGCAGCGGCTCCCGCGAATGCGAAAATGCCAAGCTGGATGTAGGCCAGCATCGGGCTGTGAATCTCCGTTTCCGTCTCCTCGGGGAGCAGGAAATAAGTACAGCCCATGAAGCCGATCAGCAGCCATACGATGAGCAGGTTGGTGTGGCTCATGCGCATGATGTGAAACGGCATCCCCTCGGCGAGGAATTCGGGGAGAACGTACACCGTGGCCGAGAGGATTCCGAACACGATCTGCAGGGCGAATAACGCCATGGCGACGACGAAGAAGGGCAGGGCCACCTTCTGTGTTTCGTATTTCATGATTGTACTCCGTGCCTGTTGAGCTGCTGGATTCGGCTTGATTTCCGGATCAGCCGGAGGGGTGAGGTGGCCAGCCCTGGGTGTCGATATCATCGGTCCACTCGAAGAAATCGATCAGTGCCTCCATTTCCTCGTCGTTGATATCGAAGTACGGCATCTGGCGGCGTCCCGGCGCACCGGTGGGCTGCGCGCGCATCCAGCCGGCGATCGCGGCACGGGCTCCCTCCGGATTGTCATGGCCGCCGAAGCGCGTCCAGACATTGCCGACTTCCGGAGCGAAATACCCGCCTTCGCCGAGAATGGTGTGGCAGTTGATGCAGGAGTGTTCTTCCCAGACTTCCTTGCCGAGTTTGACGGAATCCGTTAGTCCTTCACTGTCAGTGGAAACGTTGACGATGTACCAGTGGCTGTGGATCGTCAGCGCTGCAAAAAGTATGAAGAAAAACAGTGACCCCCCGTAGAAGATATTTCGGGCCGCTGCTTTCGTGAGCCCATCGCCCATGTCGATTACCCCCTTCCTTTCCCGGTTATTCGCCAATTGTTCCGGTCGTGAGCGGCGCCGTGACGCAATGACGATCAGTCGCTCCGGGATTGACGGTAGCAATCGGGCCGACGGCTATCCTTGACGCTTGTCAAGCGCCATTCCGCGCCGGGAATAAGGGCGAAATCCGGGGAACGGCTCCCGGCCCGGGAGCCGTTCCCAAGGGAAGCGAAAGGACTTGAGGCAATGGTTCAGCCGGCCCGCGGGTACGGGAGGGGCGGGAGTGGTCAGCGTTGCTCGTTTGCCGGGAGGGTGGCGACGGCATCCAGGATCTCGGCCTCGCTCTCCGGGGCGAAGATCCTGGCGTGCAGTTTGCCCTCGCCGTCGAACAGGGCGAGGATGCCCGGACCGGGCAGATCGTGGTGCTGGGCGAAACGCTCGCCCTCGGGGGTGCCGAGATTGGCGACCAGGAACTCCACGTCGGCGCTGCCAGCATCCAGGCGATTCACCCGCTCCATGACGCCGATGGCGGTGGGGTGGGCTGTCTCGTAGGTGATCACTCCCGTCGGCTGGCCTTGACCCACCCGCGTGAGATCCTGGTCCAGGGCGCCGCTGGGGAGCAGGGTGATAATGAGCACGGCGGCGCCGGCGATCACCCCGAGAGAGAGGGTCCAGCGTAGCCACCGGGGGAAGGGTTTCGGCTCGCTACGCCGCTTTCTGCCGTTATGTTGCGTCATGATTCAGGCCGTCCAGAAATCGTTTGTCGTGTCGGCGGACCACGGTGGCCGCCTCAGTTCATGCCACTGATCTCGGCGACACTCTCCAGGTTGGAGCGCACCACCTCCGCGGCATCCGAGTCTTCCGGCAGCACCCCGAGGAGATGCTGCCAGTGTTCCCGGGCGGCGTCGTAGTCGCCGCGGTAGTACGCTGCGTTGCCGGCGAGCCACAAGCCCCTCGGGTTCTCCGGCTCCAGCTCCAGCGCCCGGTCGATAAGCTGCTGCGGGCGGCCCCGGAGGGTGCCGCCGGCCTCGCCGAGGGCCTCGGCATACAGCAGCAGGAATTGCGGTTCGCTGTCGGCGCCCCGCGAATAGGCTTCCTCGAAGGCCTCCACGGACTGCTCGTGGTCCTCCAGCGCCATCAGGGTGCGGGCGAGGAGGATCCAGCCGCGAACCTCGTTCGGCTCCTCCTGCAGGCGCTCGCGGAGCCGTTCCGCCAGGCGCCGGACCTCGGCGGTGTCTGCGGCGTCATGTTCGCTGCTGCCCCGGGCCGCGCCTGGCCGCTCCGGTTCGGCGGTCTGGTTGTCCGCCAGTGCCTGTTCGCCGAAGCCGATACTGTTGTACAGCCCCATGGCCAGCAGGGGCATGGCCACCGCCGTGGCGACAGTGGCGGTCAGGGTGATCCGGCGCTGCATGGGGCCAGCTACACGGGCGGGTTCGTCCGGGTCCACGGCACCGCTCTCCACCAACTCCCGGTCCAGATCGGCCACGGCCTCGTCGTACTGTTCCCGGGTGAGCGTGCCCTGGGCGAGGTCGTGATCGAGTTCCGCCAGGCGGTCGCGGTGGATTTCGGCATTGATCTCCCGGCGCGCCCGCAGGCGTACCCGGGCCGGATCCCGCAGGAACGGGTACAGGAGGAAACCCAGCGCCATGGCGCTGAGCCCAAGGGCCAGAAGAAGAAAGGTGATCTGCATGCGTCTATCCTCGCGGCAGGCGCTGAATCATTGCTCGTGTCCGTCATCGCGGAATCGCCGGATGGCGTCGCGTTGCTCGGGCGTGAGTTCACGGCGTGTGACCAGGGCCCGGCGCTGCCGGACCACCGTGAACCAGATGCCGCCGCCCACCACCAGGGCGAGGAACGGGCTGGTCCACAACAGGATCGTGTTGGCCTGCAGCGGGGGGCGGTAGCGCACGTAGTCACCGTAGCGCTGGACCAGGAAGTCGATGATTTCTTCCTCGCTCCGGCCCTCGGCGGTCATCTCATAGACGCGCCTGCGCATGTCGGCGGCGAGCGGCGCATTGGACTCGTAAATGGTCTCGCTCTGGCACACGGTACAGCGGAGTTCGCGGACCAGGCGGCTGTACTGACGTTCCTTGGCTTCGCTCTCGAACTCCACCGGTTCGCCGATGGCGACCGCGCCGGCACCGCCAGCGCCGAGGAGGAGTGTGACGGCAAGGGCGGCACCGAGCATGGCGGACACGGGGGATGCGCGATGGTGTCTGTTCATGCTTCCTCCTCCAGTCGTGCGACCAGGGGCAGAATGTCCTCGCGGATCACTTCAGGGTTCAGCGGGCCGATATGCTTGTGGCGGATGGTGCCTGCGGCATCCAGCACGTAGGTCTCCGGCGTGGCATAGACGCCCCAGTCCATGCCCACGTCGCCCTTCGGGTCGAAGGCGATGGTGTGGTACGGGTTGCCGCTCTGGCGCAGATAGTTACTGGCGTCCTCGCGGGTGTCCCGGTAGTTGATCCCGTGAATGGTCACGCCCCGGTTGGCCAGCTGGATCAGATAGGGCTTCTCCGCGCGGCACCCGCTGCACCAGGAGGCCCAGACGTTCACCAGCGTGGGGCCGCCGACGAAGTCCTGCTCCGTGACCATGGTGTCCGGGTCGTCCAGCGACGGCACCTCGAATGGGGGCGCCGGCTTGCCCACCAGGGGGGAGGGCAGTTCCCGTGAGTCGAGGCCGAGGCCGACGTAGAACAGTCCCAGAATGCCGAGGACGACGATGAGCGGCAGGGCAATGCGTTTGACCATCACGGTGTCTCCTGGGCCGGCCGCGTGCTCGGCGCGGCGGACGTGGGTTCGGTGGCGCTGGCACGATCCCGCGCCAGCCGGTAGCGCCGGTCGGTGGCTGCCAGGAAGCCGCCGAAAGCGAGCAGCAGGCCACCGGTCCACATCCAGAACATGTAGGGCTTGTAGTACAGCCGCACCAGCCAGGCGTCGCCCTGCAGCGGATCCCCCAGGGACACGTAGATGTCGCGCAGCGGCTGGCGGTGCAGGGATGCCTGGATCATGGGCATTTCCCGCTGGGAGTCGTAGTTGCGCCGCTGGGGTTGCAGTACGGCAACGGGCTCGCCGTCACGGGTAACGTAGATGTCGGCCTCGTCGGCGGTGTAGTTGGGGCCACGCACCTGCCGGGAGTCGCCCAGGGCAAAGGTGTAGCCGCCGGCGGTGGCGGTGTCGCCCGGCCCCAGGCGCACGTCGCGCTCGACCTCGTAGGTGTTGACCATGGCGATGGCCATCACGATCAGGGCCAGACCGATATGGGCCAGGTGCATGCCCATGAAGCTTGGCCGCAGGGAGCGCACCATGGCGCCGGTGCCCTGGCTGCGGCGACGCCACATGCGGTCGGCGATGTCCTTCGCCGCCGTGAGCACGATCCAGGCGACCAGGGTCAGGCCAAGGGCGGTGAGCGGGTTCCAGGCACCCATGGTCAGCGGCCACACGGCGCCGATGAGGAAACTCGCCAGCAGCAGCCAGCGGAGCTGGCGTACCGTCTCCTCCGGCGAGGCCTGTTTCCATGAGATCAGCGGGCCCACACCGACCAGGAACAGCATGGGCATCATCAGCGGCATGAACACCGCGTCGAAGTAGGGCGGGCCGACGGAGATCTTGCCGAGGTTGAAGGCATCCAGGGCCAGCGGATAGAGCGTGCCGATGAATACCGCGGCGCAGGCCACCACCAGCAGCACGTTGTTGCCCAGCAGCAGCGATTCCCGGGAGAACCAGCCGAAGCCGCCACCGAGCCCCACCTTGGGGGCCCGCCAGGCGTAGAGGATCAGTGACCCGATCAGCGTGGTGGCCAGCATGCCCAGAATGAAGATGCCGCGTTCCGGGTCGGTGGCGAAGGCGTGCACGGAGGTCAGGGTGCCCGAGCGCACCAGGAACGCACCGAGAATGGTCAGCGCGAAGGTGATGATGGCGAGCATCAGTGTCCACACCTTGAAGCCGCCGCGCTTCTCGGTGACCGCCAGGGAGTGCAGCAGTGCCGTGGCCGTGAGCCAGGGCATGAACGAGGCGTTCTCCACCGGATCCCAGAACCACCAGCCGCCCCAGCCCAGCTCGTAGTAGGCCCACCAGGAGCC
>SKYZ01000190.1 GCA_007127625.1 Aquisalimonas sp.
GACGGCCTGACAGCGACCCTCTCCGACGGCGGCACCCTGGAGGCAGACCTGGTCCTCGCCGCCATCGGCCTGAAACCGCGCACGGCGCTGGCGGAGGCGGCGGGGCTAGAGGTCGGGCAGGGCATCCGGGTCGACAGGACACTTGCGACCTCCGACCCGGCCATTTTTGCCCTGGGCGACTGCGCGGAGGTAGAGGGCTGGGTGCTGCCCTACGTGGCGCCGCTCACCAACGCCGCCCGCGCCCTGGGACAGACCCTGGCCGGCGAGGTGACACCGGTGAATTACCCGGTGATGCCGGTGACGGTGAAGACGAGTTGCTGCCAGGTGGTGGCGTGGCCGCCGGAGCCGAACGCCGAGGGCGAGTGGCAGTTCGACGGTGACGGACGCGACCTGCGCGGGGAGTTCCGGGACGCGGAGGGGACTCTGCTGGGGTTTGCGCTCACCGGCAAGCGGATCAAGGAGCGGATGCCGTTGACCAAGGAGATGCCGGGGTTGCTCGGGTGAGCGGCCGGTGGCGCATGGGGATTGGTGGCATGTTCCGGGGCCGCGGTCGGCGGATGTAAACATCCGCCCTACGGGTGCGTCGCGGCCAGTAGGGCGGACCTTCAGGTCCGCCGTGAAAAGACACGCAGGCCCGCCCAGGGTGCATCTTTCTTGATGCACCGTTGCACCCGTCGCGGCTTGCACTGCTCCTACGTGGCGCCCTGCACGCCGAGGATGCGTGCCTGGGTGCGACGGCGGAGGTGAACATCCCAGGCCACTCCGGCGGCAAGCATGACAAAGCCCGCCAGCTCAACGACAAGGCTGTAATCCACGAACAGCGCGTAGCACACCACCAACGCGCCGACGGTGCCTGCGGCGGCGGGTCCCGGGTTGCGGTGGTAGCGCATACCGGGTGCGACGGCAACCACGGTGAGCACGGCGAACAGGGCGATCACGGCCGCCCAGGCACCCTCGTGCAGACCGATCCCCGCCCCCATTGCGGCAAGCAGCGCCAGCGCCGCCATGGTGCCGTAGCAGGTGACCAGCGCCAGCCCCAGACTCGCGACGCCCACGGCGCCACGCCGCCACAGCGATTTCATGCCCCTCAGCGGATTGAGCCGCCGGGCCCAGTACCAGGCGACGCTCGGCGCCTGCTCGCCGCGCTGCATGGCAAGCTCCATTGAATGTGCGCCGAAGCTCCCGGCAATTTCCCGGGTCTGGGCGCTGGGGCTGTGGGAGAAGTAGTCCAGCGAGCGGGCAACGCGAATGCCTTCGAAGCCGGCATCACGGAACATGGCGAGCAGATCCTCGTCCACGGTGGCACCCACCACGCACTCCACCCATAACCGTGGGTCCTCGCTGCAGTCCACGGTCACCGGACGCTGAATCACCACGTCCGCTATCTGCAGGCGGCCACCCGGGCGCAACACCCGGAACATCTCCGCCACGGCGCGACGCTTGTCGGGGACCAGGTTCAGGGCACCGTTGCTGGTGATGCTGTCGACACTGCCGTCGGCCAGCGGCAGACGCTCGGCGGACGCTTCGATGACGCTGACATTGGCGTGGCCGGCCTCCGCCGCGGCGGATCGAATCCGGTGGGTCATGGGCCGGGTGAGGTCCAGGGCGATGACATGGCCGTCGCTGCCCACCATGCTGGCGGCGATCAGGGCGTCATTGCCGGCGCCGGCGCCGATATCCAGAACCGTGTCGCCGGGGCGGACGGCCTCACCGGAAAACGGGTATCCGACACCGGCAAAGGCCTCCAGGGAGGAGCCGGGCAGTTGATCAAGCTGGTCTTCCGGGTAGCCGATGGCGCGCGCGGCGGAGCGGCCCACCGGAAAATGGAAGTGGTCGTTGGGCTCACGCGCCACCGCGCCGTACATATCCCGGACGGCGGTGAAGATCTGTTCGCGCGAGTAACCGAGTATCGCCACCATGGCCGCACTCCCTCCTGCGCCGTGGTGTCAGTAGCGATCCAGCACCTTTTTCAGCCGCTGTCGCAGCCGATCCGGTGCGGGCGCTGTTCCCGTCTGTTGCACCCGGGCGCGGAGACGCTTCTCGAACTCGGCCCGGGTGAAGCAGTCCCGACAGCGCTCCAAGTGCCGGTCGATGGCAGCCAGCCGGTCGTCGTCCAACTCCTCGTCCAGGTAGGCGAAGAGCTGCTCCAGGACCTCCTCACAGGTCAGGTCATCCTGGCTCATTGTGACTCCTCGCCGTTTCCGGGACGCTTCCGGCGGCACGACGCTCCGTGCTCCGACTGCCCGCCGTATTCCCACAATGCCTTCTGCAGCAGCCCGCGGCCGCGGTTCAAGCGCGAACGCACTGTGCCGACGGGCACTGCCAGCAAGGCCGCTGCTTCCTCATAGGTATACCCCTGCAGTTCCACCAGCACAACCACCAGCCGATAGGCGTCCGGGAGGGCATCGACGGCGCGGGCGAGATCCTCCTGATCGAGCCCGTCCACGAACTGCTGCTCGGCGGTGCCCCACCACAGCAGAAAGGGCTGATGGAGCTTGCGGAACAGGGAGAAGGAGGCGGCGTCCTCCGCATCGCCGGGGAGTTCGTCCCAGGAGGCCTCACGGTCCTGGCGGGAGCGGCGGCGGCGCCAC
>SKYZ01000135.1 GCA_007127625.1 Aquisalimonas sp.
CCCACGGGTGAATTCGGTGGCATGGGGCTGGAGGGGGCGGTGCGCCTGGGCTACCGCAAGGAACTGGACGCCGAGCCCACGGAAGACGCGCGCCAGGCCCTGTACGAGCGCCTGGTGGCGGAGGCCTACGAACGCGGCAAGGCCGTGAGCATGGCGGCCTCGCTGGAGATCGACGCGGTGATCGATCCCGCCGACACCCGTGACTGGATCCTGCGTGGCGTGGAGTCGACGCGGTCCCCCGGCGCGCGTCACGGCAAACGGCGACCGATGATCGACACCTGGTAGCCGCTGGCATGACAGCGGCTCAGAAGCTCAGGCGGATCTCCAAGGCCTGGATGTCATAACCGTCGTTGGGGGACGCGAGACCGCCGTTGGACGTGTGCTGGATGCGGTAACCAACGCTGAGCTGATCGGCAAGGCGCAGACGCACCGCCGCGTGGGAGGTGAACTGCCAGTGGCTGCCGAATTCGCGACCGCCCAGGCTGCGCTGGGAGATATAGGTGGGGCCGGTGCCGATGCCGAAACTGACCGGCCACCGCGGGTGGATCAACCAGCCTCCGACGCCCGCGCCCCCGGTGTACATGGTGTCGTCGCTGCGGCTGACCCGGCCGGCGTTGAATTCGGTGTAGGCGGTCACGTGCCAGCGGCGCGGGTCCCCCAGCCGCGGAGCGAGGGCGGCGGGACGCCAGTAGATCTCCTGGGAGTTGAACCCGCCACCGGTACCCGTCCCGGCACCGATGCGCACACCGATCTCGTCGGCGGCGACCGGTGACAAGGCACCGGCGGACACCATCAGCAGCAGCGTAAGGAAACCGCCCAGCGGGCGCGGCAACGGCGGAAAGGCAATCAGTCTCATGGGCGGGTCCACTCTTCCATGGGGGGCACCCGCCGGCACACCAGACGCGCTGGCGGGACGGGACAGCAACCTTAGCGCCCCGTGCCGCCTCGGTCCACCGGCGAAGCGGTTCCCGCTCAGTCGCAGCTATAGCCGAACAGCTCCAGGCCGTCGGTGAGATGCTCTGCAAGCAGCGGATGCGCGAGCAGGTAATCCGCGGTGCGCGGCGTCCAGGCGGATTCCGCGTCCTCCTGCAGTGAGGCCCAGTCCTCCGGGGTATAGTCGCCCCGCCCGAGCCACATCAGCGCAACCACCTGGGCCTGCTCGTAGCGCCCCAGGTCGTCGAGGGTTGCGCGGAAGGCCTCGAGGGTCGTATTCGCGGCATGGGCGGAGAGCATCTCGCTGGGCCAGTCGTCCTCCATGTCCGATGGGTCCTCGCCGATGTCCACTAGCCCCTGGGCGTGGAACTCCCGTGCCAGCTCGATCAGCTGGCAGACCGTGGCAACCGGGACGTCGAGCGTTGCCATGGCACGATCCTCCCCATTTCGGCCCGCTACTGTCGATCAGACCGAAAGCGGTCAGCGAGGGTTCCTCCGCGGCCAGTCAGACCAGTGATTTGACCCAGAATTTCAGCGGCTTTTCCGTCTCCTCCGCCTCGCCGACATCAGGCCACGGAAAATACGCCACCAGGTCGGCTCGGGGTTCGAAGCCGAAATGCCGCCAGACCGGATCCAGCGGCTGATGGTCGGCAGGCCGTAGGGGATGGTCCGTGGGACGCTGGACGGCACAGAACGTCACAAGATCGTAGTCGCCGAAAGTGCGGGCGTGAGCCTCGCGTTCCTCGAAGAAGCGGCGATACAGCCCCTGGCCCCGATACCCGGGCAACAGCACGGATTCGGCAAAGTAGAACACCTGCCCCGGATCCATTCCGGCACCCAGGAACGGTTTGCGGATCTCCGGGTCCTCGTCATTCAGAGGCATGGCCGTGGTCACCCCCACGGGCCGGTCGCCGTCCAGGACCACCAGTGCGAAGGAGCGCGAGGACTGGACGTAGATATCCAGGAACCGGCGCTCGTACGCCTCATCGCCCTCGTAGAGATAGGGCCATTCCCGGAAGACGGTCATGCGCAGCCGGGCGATGGCATCCAGGCGCTGCTCCAGATCCTTCCCGTAGTACCTTTCGAACCGCAGATCGGACAAGATGCACCTCGAGGGCCGGACGCGGACGCGATGTTCCGCGGGCTGGGTTCCACCCGGGGCAGGGCGACATCGTTGCCGCCACCTTTGCGTCCAGGCATGGTCCTGCCAAGATGCACCAGAAACCACGGACGAACCAAGAGTGCCCATGACACCTGCACTGTTTCTACGCGACGGCGATCTGTTCATCCCCACGGACGCGGCCCGCGGGCCCTGGAATCCGGAGTATCTCCACGGCGGCCCGGTCACCGGGCTCGCTGCTCACGCCCTGACGCAGGCAGCTGCCGGCGCCGGGCTGCGGCTGGCACGCCTGACGGTGGATCTGCTCCGGCCCGTGCCCCAGGCACCGCTGCGTGCGCACACGCGGCTCGTGCGCCCGGGCAAGCGGCTCCAGGTACTGGATGTGAGCCTGTACGCCGGCGACGTGGAGGTCACCCGCGCCAGTGGCCTGTTCCTGGAACAGTCCTCGGTGCCGGTACCGGAGCATGGCCGTTTCCCGGGGGCGGCGGACGCACCACCCGCGGCCGGTGAGGCGGAGAGTCTGTCCGATGCCGCGGGCTGGGGCCGGCGCTATAGCCCCCACGGCTTCCACACCACGGCTGAAGCCGTCGTGCTTGCCGGCGCCCGGGGCGAAGGTCACGGCAGGGTCTGGATGCGGTTACCGCTGCCCCTGGTGGCTGACCAAACGACAGATCCGCTGGTGACCGCTGCCACCCTCTGCGATTTCGGCAACGGTGTGGGGCAGCTCCATCTGGGTGAGCGCCTCGGCAGCATCAACGCCGATGTCACCCTGTACCTGCACCGCCCGCCCGAGGGTGAATGGCTCGGCCTGGACTCGCGCAGCCACATGCAGGACACAGGCATGGGGCTTGTAGAGACCGAGCTGTTTGACGGGCAGGGTCCGTTCGGGCGGGTGCTCCAGGCGACCATTGCCATGGCGGCCCCGGGCGCGGGTTGAGCATGACGTCTGTCCATCCCGAAAAGCTGGAACAGAGCAAATGGACAGCCCTGGCGCCGGAGGGCGGCGAGAAGCACTTCCTGGTTGTCCAGGTGTTCCGGGATCGCTACGGGCATGTTCGCGATGTACTGCTGGAGGCAGTGCTCACCCGCAGGCGGCAGCGGCTGCCCTGGCGGGAACTCCGCGACGGCGGCACCTGGGCGCCGGGCTGGGACTGAGTGGCCGGTAACGGATTTTCCCGTTCGCCCGGCAGGTCTTATCCTGAGTGCACGAAATGAGGACCAACAGAGGAGGAACCCCATGGGATTCGCACTATCCAATATGCAGCTGATCAGCCCGGCGTTCGATCATGGTGAGCCGATTCCGCAGAAGCACACCGGTGAAGGGGAGGACGTCTCCCCGGCACTGTCCTGGAGCGGTGCCCCCAGCGGTACTCAGTCCTTCGCCATCATCTGCCACGATCCGGATGCGCCGCTGGTCACCGACCGGGGCACCTACGGCTTCGTGCACTGGGTCAGTTACAACATCCCCGCCTCGGTGCACAACCTGGCTGAAGGCACCGAGGATTACGCCTCCGGCCCCAACGATTTCGGCAACCAGGGGTACGGTGGGCCCATGCCGCCGGAGGGACACGACGTGCACCAGTACTACTTCTGGGTGCTTGCCCTCAGTGAGCCGCCGGAGATCGAAGCGGGGCTGAACATGTGGGAGCTGCTGGAGCGCGTTGAGTCCAGCATTCTCGGCATGAACCGGCTGGTGGGGACCTACGAACGCAGTTGAAACCCCGGCCTGCTGGCGTGCGGTGCCGACGCTGGCCCCGGCACCGCACGGCCGCTACCCGTGGCCGTACCCCACCATGAACCACAGCCCCACGGCGATCAGGATCAGTGCGGTGAGCACCGCCAGGTGCGGCATGTAGCGCTCGACCACGGCCTTGTGCCGCTGGTAGCCGACAATCAACAGCAACGTCGGGACCAGCAGCGCCACGATCACTGCCATCGAGTAGATCACCATCAGGCTCAGACAGTGGGTGGTGCCCGCGCAAATGGCCAGGATCTGGATCGGCTCCTCGTGGGCGATACCCAGCAGGATCGCCACCACCGCCAGTTGCCCCAGCCCCCTGTCCTCCGGGCGCCCGAGCCGCGCCCCCGCCCAGGCATGGATGCGTGCGAGCGGGCCGGTGCCATGGTGGTGATGCCCATGGCCGTGTCCCCGCCGCACATGGCCAAGCTCCCAGAGTCCCAGTGCCACCAGCAGAGCCCCGGCCACCACGGGTAACCAGCCCGCCTCGTGGAGAGCGTACGCGTCGGCAACGAGCAGGAAGACCAGCACCAGGGCGATGCTGCTCAACAGATGACCAACCCCGATCACCAGCGCGGCAATGGCACCTGCCAGGTACCGGCGTCGCTGCCGCAGGGCGTATGTGGCGGCGATGGGCCAACCGTGGTCCGGAAGGATGCCGTGAAGCAGACCGATGCCGATGACCGCGGCAACGAGGCCGGGGGTCATGGACTACCTCCGGTCACCCCCGCGCGGAGGTACCGGCCGGCCCCGGCAACGGCGCTGTAGTGGCTGCAGGGGTTCATGCCTGCAGTCTAAATTGTGCCGGGCAAATACACATTGTTATACTATAACAATAATCGAGAAATGCATGACTGACCGAGCCCCGCTGCGCATCACGGCTGTGTCCGCCAGGGGCGGATCCTGGAGCAACTGATTGAGCAGGGTGGTCTTGCCGGAGCCCAGGGAACCCGTGAGCACCGTGACGGGGATACGAGGGAGATCAGCCGGGTTCAGAATCACGGTGCGAAGTGATGCCGCCGGGACGTGTAATCACTGATGAAGGCCTGCATGACCTCCTCGTCCCATGGCTGCAGGCCGCTGATCACCACCTTCTTGGAGCCGGTTCCGATCAGCGTGCCACCATCGACGATGCGAAAACGCAGCCATTCCTCGCCCCGCTTGCCGTCCACGTCAAGGCTGGAGCGGTCCAGGTCCATGCCCAGTGCCGGCGAGGGTGCGGCCGTCAGTTCGAAGGCCATGCTGTCATACAGCACCAGGGGCCGCTGCGGGTTGAACATCATGCCCTGCTCCCGCATCAGCGGCTCCAGGAACTCAGGGAAGTTGCGGCCCGAGAAGGCGGCATAGCGCCGGATAAACGCCTCGAGCACCGGCACGTCCAGGATCCGCTCACCCTCTCGCTGGACCTCCAGGTATTCCCTGCCGCCATCATCGGTGATGGTGAACGCACCTGCATCCGTGTCCGGGAACCGTAAGGGCAGATCCCGCCCGACCATGCCCCGAAACCGGAATGTCATGCGCTCGGACAGCCCGTAATAGCCCACCACCAGCGCGAACAGGAGGTCACCCGGGACAACGAAGCGTCGCGCGTCCGTATCGTGGATGGGATTGAAGTCACCGGCCACCTCCTTGGCAAAGCGGCTGGCCTGCTCCGGGGTGATCCGGACCACGGAGTCCTGAACGGAATGGTAGGCGTCGAGGAACATGAGAATGATCACTCCTGCAGCAGACCTGAGGTTTCCGGCAACCGGGATGCTACACCCGCCGCCTTCCGTCCTGCCACCGGCGCCGTGGAAATCGCGGACCCTGTTGCGCCGGGGCGGCGCCCCCGGAGAGCGACCAACGCCAACCGCCACTGCCCCGCAGGGCGGGTGTTGTCGACAGGAGGTATAGTGACGGGTAACCAGTCGGAACGGGTAGAGAGCAGGACATGGCAAACGGGCATTTTCTCAACGATCTTTTGACGACCCTGACCCGCCGTTACGCGAACCGGGCACGGTCGACCCAGGGCGAACCGGGACATCGGGCGGCCCATCTTCTTGACCAGTGCGATCAACTGCTGGCAAGCGACAGCGAAGTCTCCAACCTTGCCCAGGCCCGCGACGCGCTGGCGGTATACGACCAGTTCGAGGACGCCGAGAAGAAGACCTTCTTCCAGGGGCTCGCCGAACGCTATGCGCCCGATCCGCAGGCGGTGACCGCGGCCTGTGAGCGCTACACGGCGACACCGGACAGCGCCACCGCCCAGGCCCTGCACCAGGCCAGCCGCTCACCCCGCCAGGAACTGCTCAGGCGGCTGAACACCCCGCCCGGTCACACCTTTTCACTCGTACGCATGCGCGCCGACCTGCAGCGATTCGCCCGTGATGAGCCGGAACTTGATGCGGTGGATGCCGATTTCATGGATCTGTTCCGTTCCTGGTTCAACCGCGGCTTCCTGGTCATGCAGCGCATCGACTGGAACGCGCCTGCCAACGTGCTCGAGAAGATCATCGCCTACGAGGCCGTGCACACCATCCAGAGCTGGGCTGACCTCCGGCGCCGCGTGGCGCCTGCCGACCGTCGCTGTTTCGGTTTCTTCCACCCTGCCACCGGTGACGAGCCGCTGATTTTCGTGCAGGTCGCACTCACCAAGGGCCTCCCGGAGCAGGTACAAACCATCCTGCGGGGCGAGGAAACCGACGCCCATGCGCTGGAAAACCCGGACACCGCCGACACGGCAACCTTTTTCAGCATCAGCAACTGCCAGAGCGGTCTCCGCGGCATCTCCTTCGGCAACTTCCTGATCAAGCAAGTGGTGGAGGAGCTGCGCCAGGAGCTGCCCAATCTCAAGCACTTCGTCACGCTCTCACCCATTCCCGGCTTTGCCCGGTGGCTCGATGAGCAACGACAGGCGGAGCCCCGGCTGCTTGACGAACAGCAACAGCGCGCGGCCGAGCTACTCCAGCCCCAGGACGGCCCCGACGCCCTGATCGCCCACGAAAAGGACGTCCGCCAGCCGTTGCTGCGACTGGCGGCCCGGTATCTGGTCAAGGAGAAAAATGCCGCCGGTCTGCCCGTGAACCCGGTAAGCCGCTTCCACCTGGGCAACGGCGCCGAGGTTCACCGCATCAACTGGATGGCCGACACCTCCGACAACGGTCTGCACCAGAGCCACGGGCTCATGGTGAACTACCTCTACCGGCTCGAGGACATCGAACGGAACCACGAAGGGTACGCCACCGGGGGCAAGGTGGCGCACTCACGGGAGATCCAGAAGCTTCTCCGGCAATCGAAAACGGCCACGCCGGTCTAACCAACGCCGGATTCTCGATGACGTCCAGGCGTTGTTCTCCGGTATCCGGCAACCTCCCGGTTCTCCTCAAGGGTTTCTCCCGCTCCGTGGCAGCAGCTACGAGAGCGCGCCATCGGGGCACCCGCTGATCAGTCGCGTAGGACCGGGGCGCAACCGCACCCGGCGCTGGCGCCCGGAAGGTCGAATGCGAGCACTGAGCATCTGGTTTCGATTCTCCCTCGTCGACACGCCTTGCACCAATGCGCCTGCCCAACAGGCAAGACGCCCGCAATCGGGCGCAAGATAATTCCACTCCCCTGCAAGAAACTCCAAGCGCAAACCGGCCCACTCGCCCAATCTCTTATGTGAGGGGGAAACCCCTTGGGCTTTAACCACCAAAGCCGGACCGTCGGTGGCCGGCACGGGAAGGAGGCGAGAGAGATGAACCGTTTGACTGCAGAACTGAAGCGTTTCGTGCGCGAGGAAGAAGGTCTCGAAATGGTGGAGTACGCGGTGGTTGGCGGGCTGCTGATTGCTGCGGGCGCGGCCGTGTGGACAGCACTCGGGGAAAATGTGACGCAAATCATAAATGAAATTATCGCAACGATGGGGGGGACGCCGGCGTAGGCGGAATCTGCCGCGGAGGGGCACGGGCGTAGGGCCTGGGCCTCTCCGAATCTCGACTTCTCAATGGGGATAAAGAGCCGATGGCCGTCCAGCTACAAGGTATCCAGGTACTGTTGCCCACCCTGTTACTCGCGGCGGTCTGGGTGGCGACTGCCCTTGACTTTCACCAACGACGGATCCCGAACCGGCTGACCGTAAATGCTGCAATCCTGGGTATCGTGCTGCAATCGCTGATCGGCGGGCCCAGCGGGCTGCTGGCCGCGCTCGGCGGACTCGGCGTCGGCCTGGCGATCCTTCTACCGGGTTACGCCGTGCGCACCACCGGTGCGGGCGACGTCAAGCTCATGGCGGCCGCCGGGACATTTCTCGGGCCCTTCTGGGCCCTGGTCGCGGGGCTGGCAAGCATGGTGATCGGTGCTCTGGTCGCGGTGCTGTTCGCCGCGTCCACGATCGTTTCACGCACTCCTAAGGCACCGTGGCAACGCTACGGCTTGATGCTGAGGACTCTCGTCAGCACGGGCCGCGTGTCGTACATCGCGCCGGCGGACGGCGAAGTCATGGGCCAGCGCTTTCCCTTTGCCGTCTCCATCGCCCTGGGAACCACGGCGACCCTGGCCCTGTGGTGGCCCTCGCTGGCCGCCCAGTGGGCAGGCTGATCACGGAGGACGCCATGAACGAAACCGACCGCCTCCTAGACACCAACCTCCCCGGGGAGAACGAACCCAGCTCCGGGACTGTATCGGCGGGTCCGCGGGCGCCCCGCCCCCGCACCGTGGAAGAGACCGGGCTGTCGGCGATCTACCTGGCGGACCTGGTGTCCAAGCACCTGTTCGAGAACGGCGTGCTGGACCTGCGCGACCTCACCCGGCGCACGGCCTTGGCCGGCGGGCTGCTGGACGAGATCTTCGCATCCCTGCGCGCCGACGGCCGTGCCGAGGTCCGCGGCGCCCACCCGGAGAGCGGGGTGCTGCGTTTCGGGCTGACGGATCGCGGGCGCACCGCGGCCCTGGAGGCGTTCGGCCGGGACGGTTATGTCGGCCCGGCGCCGGTGCCGCTGGAGCAGTACACACGCACGGTGACGCAGCAAACGCTGAGCGCCCACCGGGTCAACCGCAGCACCATTCGTGCGGTATTCGCGGACACGGTGATCCGGCCGGCGCTGCTGGACCAGCTGGGCCCGGCCCTGCACTCCGGGCGGGCCATGTTCATCTACGGCGCCGCCGGCACCGGCAAGAGTTTCATCGCGCGCCGGCTCGCTCGGCTGCTGACCGGCGACGTGCTGGTCCCCCACGCCATTCTGGTGGCCGGCAAGGCCATGAAATGCTTCGACCCGGGGGTTCACCTGCCCCTGGACGACGAGGAACCCGTGTCCGCGCTGCAGTACCAGCAGGGCGACGATCCCCGCTACGTCCGTTGCCAGCGTCCGGTGGTGGTGACCGGGGGCGAACTGACCCTGGACATGCTGGAAGTGCAGTACGACGAGGCCACCCGGGTGCACCACGCGCCCGTCCAGCTGCGGGCCAACAACGGCATGATGATCATCGACGATCTGGGCCGCCAGCGCATCGACCCCCTGGCCCTGTTCAACCGCTGGATCGTGCCCCTGGAAGAGCGCCGCGATTTCCTGACCCTGCGCAACGGGCAGCACTTCCAGATTCCCTTCGACGTGGCCCTGGTGTTCTCCACCAACCGCAACCCCCTGGACCTGGCGGACGAGGCCTTCCTGCGCCGTATCGGCTACAAGATCCGCTTCGATCCCCTGGACCAGGCCGACTACCTGGCGCTCTGGGAGCAGGAGTGCCGGCGGCGGGGCATCGAACACGATCCGGCGCTGGCCCGCTTCGTCGTGGACGAACTGCACCGGGAGCGCGGGGTGGCGCTGCTGCCCTGCCATCCGCGCGACCTGCTGGATCTGGCCCAGGACTACCTGCATTACATGGACGAGGACACGCTTTCCAGGGACGCCCTGCGCTGGGCCTGGGAGAGCTATTTCGTGGGGCTCGATGAGCCCGTGGAGGTGCGGTCATGAGAAAGAGTGCCGTGGTACTGATGCTGGGCATCTCGCTGTTGCTGGCCATGGGCGCGGCGTTGCTCGCCATGAACTGGCTGGGCGAGCGCGTGGCCGACGACGAGGCGGACACCGACTCCGGCGTGGTGGTGGCGGAGCGGCAGATTCCCTTCGGCGAGAAGCTGGAGCGCGCGGACCTGCGCCTCATGGAACTGCCACCCCATGCCATTCCCCCGGTCAGCTTCGACGACCCCGAGGAGGTGGTCGGACGGGTGGCGTCCCAGTCCATTTTCGCCGGGGAGATCATCCTGCGCGACCGTGTTCCCGAGCACCTGGGCGGCAGCGCCCTGGCGGCCGTACTGGAG
>SKYZ01000057.1 GCA_007127625.1 Aquisalimonas sp.
AGATCGCTGAGCGGTTCGCCCTCGCCGTATTCCGGGTCGTCCACGTCCACCACCAGGATGTCCCGATCCACCCGGCTCAGGGCCTCGCGGATCACCGGGCCGAACTCGCGATCGGCGATGAGTACGCGGGCCTCGCCGTGCCCCAGCATGAAGGCGATGGCATCGGCGTCCAGGCGGGTGTTCAGCGCGTTCAGCGCGGCGCCGACCATGGGCACGCCGAAGTGCGCCTCCAGCATTTCCGGGATGTTCGGCAGCATGGCGGCGACGGTGTCGCCCTTGCCGATGCCGCGGTTCTGCAGGGCGCTGGCCAGGCGGCGGCAGCGCTCGTAGGTCTCCGCCCAGTTGCGGCGCACGGCGCCGTGAATGACGGCGGTGCGCTCGGGGTAGACACTGGCCGTGCGCTCGATGAAGGTAAGCGGCGACAGGGGCGTATAGTTGGCAGGCGTCGGATCCAGGTGCTGCTCGAAAATGGATGAAGCGGCCTGATGCATCGTGTCTCCTCCCCGTGACTGTTGATTGATCGAAAATTTTTGCGTTGAAACCTAGCAGCAGTTTCGTGATGATGCAAGAAAACGCATAACGTATAGTACAAATACTATATATGGCTTGGGATGTAACGGACATGCTTGCGCGCACCCTGGGTGTCGCCATGCTGGAGCCCGATCACGCGGGGCGTGCCCGTGGCGTGGCGGAGTTCCTGGATGCCCTGTTCCCGCAGCAGGTCTACGCCGTCTTCCTGCGGCGGGCCGACGGGACGAGTTTCCAGCCGGTGGCTGGCCTGCCGAGGCTCCAGCATGGCGTGGTAACGCGCTCGGGTGGCGGCGATGATCGCGGCCTTGGAGACTGCCTGCCGGTCTGTACCCTGGTGCCCCGCAGCGCGGTGGTGGAGCGGTGCCCGCACTCGCCGCTGCTGGCGCGGCTGGGCCGCGCCGTGCCTCGCACCGAATGGCAGTTGGTGCGTGGTTCCCTGCCCGACGGCGGTGACGTGTTGTTCGCCCTGGCGGAGCCGTTGTCCCCGGGGGTGTCGCCCGTGGTCATGCTGCTGGCAGGGCTGTTACGGACCGGCATCGGCGGGGAGGGGGGCGAGGCGGCACCTCCGGAGGCCCATCTGCTGTGGCAGGACCCGTGTCCCGGGTTGCTGTTCGACGGCGGCGGCGAGTTGCTGCTGGAAAACCCGGCCGCCACCAGTCTGGCCGCCCAGCTCGGTCTGAGCGCCGCCCGGGAGTTGCTGCCCGGGAATCACGCGGCCCTGTTCCGTTCGTCGGTGCAGGGCGCGCGGGCCATTGCCGAAGTCGAAACGGACGTGGGCGGGCGCATCCTGCTGTGGGCCTACATCCCCTTCGCGGACCGCCGCCGGGTTGCCCTCCGCGGCCGGGACGCCACCGAGCAGCGGCGCGCGGCGCGCTGGTCCCGCAAAGTGGACCGCATCCACCGGCTCATCACCGAGAACACCACCGACCTGATCTCACGGCACGATCGTTCAGGCACGTTTCTCTACGCCTCGCCGGCCTCGCTGCAGCTCCTGGGCCGGATGCCGGCGGATCTGGAAGGCCAGCCGTTGAACGCGCTCATGTCCCCGGCCGAGCGCGAGCAGCACGACGCCGAGGCGAGGGCGGCGCTGGTGGAGCGCGGCTTTCACACCATGACCTGCCGCCTGCGCCACGCCGAAGGCGACTACCGCTGGTTCGAGATCGCCATGCGCGCCATCCGGGACACCTACAGCGGCGAGATTGCCGAGCTGGTCTGCATTTCCCGGGACGTGACCAAGCGCCACCGGGCCGAGGAGGAGACCCGACGGCTGGCTGCCATCGTTGCCGCCACCACGGACCTGGTGGTGTTCTCCGACGCCCAGGGGGAGGTGCTGCATTTCAACCGCGCCGCCGGCGACTCCCTGGGCTTGCAGCATCCACTGCAACCGCCCATCGAGGTGGCGGATCTGGTGGCGGACGACGACCGCGAGGGATTTATCCGCACCGCGCTGCCCACGGCCCTGGAGAACGGCGTGTGGCGAGGGGATCTGCGGCTGAAAGGGGGTGCCGCGGTGGAGTCGTTTCCCGTCTCCATGGTGGTGATGTCCCACCGGGGAGACGGCGATGCGCCCCAGTACGTATCCATCATCGCCCGGGACATGACCGACCGGGAGATGCGCGAGGCCCAGGCTCGCCAGCACCAGGACGAGCTGGCCCACGCCGCGCGGTTGAGCACCATGGGGGAGCTGGCTTCGGGCATTGCGCACGAGATGAACCAGCCCCTGGCCTCGATCATGAACTACGCCCGTGCCTGCCGGAATCACCTGGCGCGCGCGGAGGCCCCGGACCGGGCACATCTGCAGGACGGTCTCAAGCGCATCGACGATCGCGCCCAGCACGCCGCCGAGGTCATCCAGCGCCTGCGCGCCTTCATCCGCAAGGACCGACGGCAGATCGCCGCAGTGGCGGTGGAGCCTGCCATCCGCTCGGTGATCGACATGGTGGCCTGGGAAGCGCGCCGCAGCGGCGTGCAGGTGGACTGGGACGAGGGCGAGCCGCTGCCGCAGGTGGTCGCCGACCGGGTGCTGCTGGAGCAGGTCCT
>SKYZ01000456.1 GCA_007127625.1 Aquisalimonas sp.
ATCAGTCGCGAGGCCCCCGCCGACCGGCGTGGCGAAGTGGTGTCGAGTTTCTACGTGCTGGCGTATCTGACCATGGCGACGGTGGTCCTGGGCGTCGGCTCCAGCAGCGACTGGATCGGCCTGGAGCCCACAATGATCACCCTTGGTGGCCTTACCCTGATCGCCGCGGGTATCGTGGTCATTGTCGGAGTACGCAGCGGGCGCGCGTGGTTCACCCCGAGTCCGCGCGATCCCGGCAACCGTTCCCGTTAACGCTGAACAGGCGAGGAGCCGCACATGCAATACCTGCACACCATGGTCCGGGTCAGCGATCTGGACGAGTCCCTGGACTTCTACTGCAACAAACTCGGCCTGGTGGAAATCAGCCGCAGGGAGGTGGAAGCCGGACGCTTCACGCTGGTGTTCCTGGCGGCCCCGGAGGACGAGGAGCGGGCACGGCGGGACCGGGCGCCCATGGTGGAACTCACCTGGAACTGGGATCCGGAGGAGTACAGCGGCGGCCGCAATTTCGGCCACCTGGCCTATCGGGTCAAGGACATCTACGCGCTGTGTCAGTCCCTGATGGATGCCGGCATCACCATCAACCGCCCGCCCCGGGACGGCCGCATGGCGTTCATCCGTTCCCCGGACGGCATCTCCATCGAAATGCTACAGGAAGGCGACGCGCTGCCGGAGCAGGAGCCCTGGAAATCCATGGAGAACACCGGGACCTGGTGATCGAAGCGCACTGTAGCACGCAAGCCGCCAGCAACC
The DNA here is from genome assembly GCA_007127625.1 of Aquisalimonas sp. Classification (GTDB taxonomy): domain Bacteria; phylum Pseudomonadota; class Gammaproteobacteria; order Nitrococcales; family Aquisalimonadaceae; genus Aquisalimonas. The sequence goes on from SKYZ01000456.1 coordinate 754, forward strand.
GCAGGGTGGACCTGAAGGTTCACCTGCGAGTACCGATCGCAGTCGTCGCGACTGGCGTCGCTCCCACAAAGTGATCCGGGTGTAGGAGCTGTAGGAGCGACGTCAGTCGCGACCGATTCCAGAGGCTCTGGAACGGGTCGCGGCTTGCGTCGCTCCTACAGGGGGTACGGGTCAATCACTTGCGGGTCGGATCCTCACTGACTTGCACCAGCAGCTTGCCGAAGTTCTTGCCGGTGAGCAGGCCCTGGAACGCTGACACGGCGTTCTCCAGCCCCTCGACGATGTCCTCGCGGTGCCGGATGGTGCCGTCCTTCACCAGTGGCGCCACGGTCTTGAAGAACTCGCGCCGGCGGTCGGCATGATCGAACTGGATGAAACCGCGGACGGTGAGGCGCTTGGTCAGCACCTGCCGCATGAACGCCGGCAACAGGTTCGGGCCCTCGGGGGTCTCCGTGTCGTTGTAGTGGGCGATGATGCCGCACACCGGCACCCGGGCGAACTCGTTGAACAGCGGCAGCACGGCCTGCTGCACCTTGCCGCCCACATTCTCCCAGTAAACGTCCACCCCGCTCGGGCAGGCCGCGGCCAGGTCGTCCTCGAAGGTGGGCGAGCGGTGATCCACGCAGGCGTCGAAGCCCAGCTCCTCGGTGACGAAACGGCACTTTTCCGCACCGCCGGCAACACCGACAGCGCGACACCCCCAGTGGCGCGCGAGCTGACCGACCACCTGTCCAACGGCACCGCTGGCGGCGGACACTACCACGGTCTCGCCGGCCTGGGGCCGGCCGTGCTCCACCATGCCCACGTAGGCGGTGAAGCCGGGCATCCCGAGCACGCCTACGGCGGTGCTAATGGGCGCGTCATCCGGGCTGAGGGGCTTGAGACCCTTCGGGTCCACGGCGGCATACGTCTGCCAGCCGGTGTGTGCCAGAGCGATATCGCCGGCCTGCCAGTCCGGATGGCGTGACTCCACCACCTCGCAGACCGTACCGCCTTCCATGACGCTACCCACCTCCACGGACTGGGCGTAGGACTTGGCCGCACTCATGCGGCTGCGCATGTACGGATCCAGGGACAAGTAGATGGTGCGCAGCAGGACCTGGCCGTCCTGGGCTTCGGGCATGGGTCCCTCCTCCAGGCGCAGGTCGTTCTCGTCGGGCATGCCTTCCGGACGCTGCGCCAGGATGATACGTTGATTACCGGCCATTCGATTCTCCTCCATTCGGGTTGGCGAACTTTCGCAAGGGTAACAGGCAGCGACGGTTTGCGGGGCAGCCGGAACACTGACCGCACGGATTGACCTGGATCAAACCGGAACCGGGTGTTTCCGTGCTGTACTCGGTATCCCTGACAGCCCTCCGAGGATGGACCATTGGACTACGGCATCGAGGACCTGATCATTCCCGTGGACGGCTCCGACCACGCGGAAGCGGCCGTACGATTCGCGGTACGACTCAGCCGGGCCACGGGTGCGGAGCTCCACCTGGCACACGCGTTCCCGGGTTCCGTGCAGGCGCTCATGGAGCGCATCGGCACCCAGCCGGGCCACACCAGCTCCGAGCGCATGACCGCGGAAGCCTTCGAGGCACTGCGCAACGGCAGCGCCCGCCGTGCGCTGCAGCGCGCGCGCCAGCAGCTCGAACCGGACCAGACCGCCAGCGAACATGTGCTCGACGGCGATCCGGCAGAGGCAATCAGCGCGTTCGTCGGCAACGGTCACGGGGTTCAGGTGGTCATGGGCCGGCGCGGCCTCGGCCGCGTGCGCGAGCTCCTGGTGGGCAGCGTTAGTGAACGCGTAATCCACCGGGTACCC
>SKYZ01000484.1 GCA_007127625.1 Aquisalimonas sp.
ACGCCCTTGCCAGCCTGGCCGGCTGGGGCCTGCTCCGCGCCTGGGCGGACAATAACCACTGGTCCGCCGAGTTGGTGCTGGCCCACGCGGACATCCGCTATCTGCGCCCGGCCGCCGGCGATCTGGAAGCCACGGCAAGCCTGGACGACGAGCAGCTGGCCCGCCTGCGGGAGGCCAGGGATAACAACGGCGCGGCGCGGCTGGAGCTGCGCATCGACCTGCTGGTGGACGGGACGGTCTGTTCCCGCTTCACAGGCCTGTTCGCGGCCCGCGGCACTGGTCCTGCGGGTTGATTGGTTAGTAAACTGCGCGGCTGTTTTCGGGAATAAGGGAGAACTTCATGAAACGTCTGGTGATGCTGCGCCACGGACAGAGCATCTGGAATCTGGAGAACCGGTTCACCGGCTGGTACGACGTGGACCTCACGGACCAGGGGCGCGAAGAGGCCCGCGCAGCGGGCGAATTGCTGCGGGCGCAAGGCTTCCGCTTCGACATCGCCTACACCTCGGTGCTCAAGCGCGCCATCCGGACCCTGTGGATCGCCCTGGACGAACTGGACGCCATGTGGATTCCGGTCACCAAGGACTGGCGTCTCAACGAACGCCACTATGGCGCACTGACCGGGCTGAACAAGGCCGAGACCGCCGAGAAGTACGGCGATGACCAGGTGCACGTGTGGCGGCGCAGCTACGCGACACCGCCGCCGGCCCTGGCCGAGGACGACGAGCGCCACCCGCGGTTCGATCCGCGTTACACCGGCCTGCCCGCCAGTCAGCTCCCGGCCACGGAATCGCTGGAGACCACCCTGCAGCGCGTGCTGCCCTACTGGGAGGCGGAGATCGCGCCGGCGCTGAAGCAGCACGACACCGTGCTGATTGCCGCCCACGGCAACAGCCTGCGGGCCCTGGTCAAGCACCTGCAGGGTATCAGCGACGAGGAAATCACCAGTGTCGAAATCCCCACCGGGCAGCCACTGGTGTTCGAGCTTGACGACAGCCTGGGTGTGAGCGAGGAATATTACCTGCGTGACCGGGCCCTGCCGGGTCGCTGAGAAGGTGCGTCGCCATGACTGAGAGCCGCCCCATCGCCCTGATTACCGGCGCCAACCGTGGCATCGGCTTCGAGACGGCGCGACAGCTCGGCAAGCTCGGGCATCGCGTGATTCTCACCAGCCGTGACGGCATCAAGGGCAAAGCGGCCGCGGACAAGCTGCAGACCGAAGGCCTGGATGTCTTTTACCATCCACTGGACGTGGACCGGGAAGACAGTCGCCTGCAGCTGTTCAAGTACCTGGAGGAGCGACACGGGCGGCTGGACGTGCTCGTCAATAACGCGGGCATCATGCCGGACGGCGATCCCGCGCAACCGCAGCAGGCCAGCGTGTTCGACGCCGAACTGGACCAGGTGCGCCAGAGCATGGAAACCAACCTGTACGGGCCGCTGCGACTGGCACAGCTGGCGGTGCCGGTGATGCGGCGTAACGGCTACGGGCGCATCGTCAATGTCTCCTCCGGCCTGGCTCAGCTCTCTGAAATGCGGGGCGCCTTCGCTGCCTACCGGCTCTCCAAGACGGCGCTGAACGCCCTGACACGGATCCTCGCTGCGGAGGTGCGCGGCGAGAACATTCTGGTGAACTCCGTCAGCCCGGGCTGGGTACGCACCCGCATGGGCGGCGAGAACGCGCCGCGACCGCCGGTGGAGGCAGTGCGCGGTATCACGTGGCTGGCAACCCTGGATGACAACGGCCCCAGTGGCGGTTTCTACCAGGATCGCATGGCCATACCCTGGTAGCCCGGTACAGGAGCAACGCATGGATGCTCTGAACACGCTGCTCAAGGCCCTGCTCGCGGTGGTCATCCTCGGCGTGGTCCTGGTGGCAGGGACCATCGTCACGAACTGGCCGCCCATGCTGGACAGTCCCGGGCCGCTGGTGCGGCTGGGGACCTACCTGAGCACGAACACGGTGGAGACCCGCCAGCATGCGGCCCGGCCGGAGCTGCGCAACCGCATCTACGCCGCCGCACCACGGGAGACCTGGGAAGCCGCCCGCATTGCCGCCGAGCGGCTGCAGTGGGACGTGGTGCACAGCGATCCGGACAATCTGTCCATCCAGGCAGTGACCTACACCCCCCTGCTGCGCCTGGAAGGGGATGTGTACATCCAGGTCCGCCACGCGGAGCCGGACCTGAGCACCGTGTACTTCCGTGCAAGCTCCCGCCTTGGGCGGGGTGATTTCGCCGCTAACACCCGGCATCTGCTGGACTTCCGCGGGCACCTGGAAGACGAGCTCATGCGCCGCTGAAAGCGGCCCCGCGGCGGTCGCGTCAGTACCGGTACACGCTGCGAACGGTCAGACCACCGGCCCGCACCTGCACCGGTTCCTCCAGGGGGTGCCGACGCTCGCCGGCAGGACCGCGGGTCATCAATTCCGGCGCGTACTCGCCGGCTGGCAGATCCACCCGGACCAGCCAGAGACTGTCAGGCAGCGTTCGCCACAGACGGGTGTCCGCCTGCTCGAACAGGAACCCCAGGATATTCACCAGGGCGCCCAGGGCCTGGCTC
>SKYZ01000052.1 GCA_007127625.1 Aquisalimonas sp.
GGCACCCTCGGGTTCGTACAGGACCGCGGCGGCCCCGGCGGCCACGGCGTCGGCCACATGAACCAGACCGTGCTGCCGGGTTCCCGGTATGGCGGCAAAGGCACTGCCCGCAGTCACGCGACGGCTGTCCAGGGCAAGCCCGGTGACATGCGCCGCCGCAACCGCATCACTGCGGACAATACCCTGAAGCAGGGTTTCCAGGGGCGTTCCCAGGGTCTGGTACGCAGCCGCGCTCACTGACGCTCCTCCCCCATGGCGGTCAGCGACTCAGGCACCGGCGTCCGCTCCAGTCCGTCCGGCGGCACGTTCAGCAACCGCAGGGCGCCTCCCATGACCTCGGCAAAGACGGGAGCAGCCACCTGACCGCCGTAATAGGCCTCGCCCCGGGGCTCATCGAGCATCACGGTCAGCACCAGCCGCGGATCACTGGCCGGAGCCATACCGGAAAACCACGCCACGTAGCGGTCCTTGGCGTAACCACCGGCCTCGGACTTGTGCACCGTGCCGGTCTTGCCGGCAACACGGTAGGCGGGAATCTGCGCGCGGGTCGCGGTGCCACCGGTGACGGTGGCCTGTTCCAGCATGCTGCGCACGGCCGCCGCCGCTTCCGGGCTCATGACGCGTTCGCGTCCGTCGACATCATCACTGCGCAGGAACGTGGGCATTGGCATGGTGCCGTCCCCGGCAATGGCGGCATAGGCACGGGTCACCTGCAGTGGCGTGGCCGAGAGCCCGTAGCCGAACGCGAGGGTGGCCTGTTCGATATCGCTGCCCGACGGCATGGAGGCGAGCCGCCCGGACGCTTCGCCGGGGAAGCCGACGCCGGTACGCTGACCGAAACCGGCGCGCCCCAGCAGGCGCCACAGCACGTCATCCTCCAGATCCAGCGCCAGTTTCGCAGCACCGATGTTGCTGGACTTGCTGAGCACCTCGGTGACGTCGATGCGACCGTAGTCCCGCAGATCCCGGACGCGGTGGCTACCGACCCGGATCACGCCCGGCCCGGTATCGATCTCGGTCTCCGGGGTCACGGTACCCGCGTCCAGGGCGGCAGCCACGGTTAAGGGCTTGATGGTGGAGCCCGGCTCCCAGGCATCCACCAGGGCACTGTTGCGGGAACTGCCCGCTTCCATGCTGGCGCGGTTGTTGGGGTTGAACGCGGGCTGGTTGACCATGGCCAGGATCTCGCCGGTGTGCTGATCCATCAGCACCAGCGAACCACCAGCAGCGTCATGGGCGCTGACCGCCGCCTTGAGTTCCCGGTAAGCAAGGTACTGCAGCCGCCGATCGATGCTGAGCTGAAGATCGCGCCCCGGACGCGGCTCCCGAAGCTGTTCCACGTCCTCGATGATACGCCCGCGTCGATCCTGCACCACGCGCTTGCGGCCGGACTCGCCACGCAGCCAGCTCTCGAAAGCCAGCTCCAGCCCTTCCAGGCCGACGTCGTCCACATCCGTAAAGCCGAGCAGGTGACCGGTGACCTCACCGGCCGGATAGAACCGGCGGTACTCCCGGCGCAACGCCACGCCCGGGAGTTCCAGATCCATGACCTGCTCCGCCAGTTCCGGCGACACATGGCGGCGCAGATAGACGAACTCGCGTCCGCTGCGCTCACGCAGCCTCTGGGCCAGCGCGGACGGGTCGAGATCAAGCATCCGGGCCAGCTCCGGCAGGCGGTCGGCGGCTTCCAGCAGGTTACCGGGATGGGCCCAGACCGTATCCACCGGGGTGCTGATGGCCAGCGGATCACCGGTACGGTCCGTGAGCATGCCGCGATGCGCCGGGTCGGAGACCACGCGCAGGTGGCGGGCATCGCCCTGATGCTGCAGGAAGTCCTTGCGCACCACCTGCAGATCCACCGCGCGCCAGCCCAACGCACCGGCCAGCACCGCGAACGCCACGAGCACGGTGACGTAGCGCCAGTAAGGCGGCTGATAGGGCTTGTTGGCATTGGCTGTGCTCACATGCGACTCCTCACCGGGATCAATCCCTGCTCCCTGACGGCCGGCGCAGGATGACCACGTCGTCCCGTCCCGGCATCACCATGTCCAGTTCCTCGCGGGCAAGCCGCTCGACCCGCCCGTGGGTGGCCCACGCCCCCTGCTCCAGGCGCAACATGCCCCACTCGGCGTCCAGGGCATCGCGTTCGCGGTTGAGCACCTGCAGTTCGGCAAACAGCACCCGGCTCTGGTGCTGGCTGTAGATGACCAGCAGCGCCGACACCGCCACCGCTGCCGCCAGCCCGGCGACGACCAGCGCCGAACCATTCATGAGAGCCGCTCTGCCACACGCATCACCGCGCTCCGCGCCCGGGGGTTGCCACGGGCTTCATCATCCCCGGCGCGCACGGCGCGACCGACAGGCCGCAGGCGCGCACGCAGGCCTTCGGGAACCACCGGAATCTCCGGGGGGAGATCCCGCTTCTCGCCGGCGCCGCGGATGAATCGCTTGACCATCCGGTCCTCCAGCGAGTGGAAACTGATCACCACCAGTCGCCCACCCGGGGCGAGCAGGTCGATCACCGAATCCAGAAAGCGCTGCAGGGCATCGAGTTCAC
>SKYZ01000451.1 GCA_007127625.1 Aquisalimonas sp.
CGACCGCCCCGCTCCATGACCGCCACGGACGGGTTTCCGGGGCGGTGATCGTGTTCCGGGACGTCACCCAGTCCCGCGCCATCACCCGCAGGATGTCCTACCTGGCGAGCCATGACACGCTCACCGGGCTCCCCAATCGCGCACTGCTGAACGAGCGGCTTGATCAGGCCATTCGCCTGGCCCACCGCCACGGTAAGCAGGCAGCCCTGCTCTACGCGGACATGGACAACTTCAAGGACATCAATGATTCGCTCGGTCACACCGTGGGAGACTGTGTGCTTATGTACCCGGACCACGGGGATAGTGCAGATGCGCTCGTAGACCATGCCGACCGCTCCATGTACCACACCAAGCCCAAGGTCGCTGGCAGAAGTGGCCATGGGGTGTCACCACATCGCGGGCAAGCAACGGTTCACCTCGTCGAGGACGATCGGGGGAACCGGTTGCGCCGCGCATTCGACGACGGCGAGTTTCTGCTCCACTACCAGCCCCAGATCGACGTAACCTCCGGCCGGATCATGGGCGTCGAGGCGCTGCTACGCTGGCTCGATCCCGAGCGCGGCCTCATCTATCCGCGCCAGTTCATGGGGCTGGCCGAGCAGACCGGTCTCATGTTGCCCCTTGGCCACTGGATCCTCAGTGAAGCGTGCCGACAGATCAGTGCCTGGAAGGCTTCGGGCCTGTGGGCGCCGCTGCTGTCCGTCAACGTCTCCGCGCTGGAGTTCGGGCGTGCGCATTTCGCCGCGGACGCCGAAGCGATCCTTCGCGAGACGGGTCTCTCGCCGGCCGAGCTGGAGCTGGAACTTACCGAGCGAGTGCTCATGCGCGACGTCGATGCATCAGTGGCGAGGCTGAACGAGCTTCGGGATATTGGCCTTCACCTGGCCGTGGACAACTTCGGCACCGGCCCCTCAAGCCTCGGCCAGCTTCGGCGTTTCCCGGTCAATACCCTGAAGGTGGATGGCTCCTTCATGCACGATATTAATGCCAGCGGAGACAATGCGGTCATCCTGCGTTCACTCATCGGTCTCGGTAAGAGCCTGAAGCACCGGGTGGTCGCTGAAGGGGTGGAAACCGTCCAGCAATACGGTTTCGTCAAGGCGCAGCAATGCGACGCGGCCCAGGGCTTCCAGCTCGGCCATCCATTGGCCGCCGCGGACTGTGCCCTGCTGCTGGCGAGCAGGCGACACCTGCTGCGGAGCCACCAAGCATGAGCCCGGACAACCTCGCCTGCCACATCGGCCGCCATCCGGGACGTGTTGTTGTTCGCCCAACACGAAGTGGTGCTAGTTTTCACTACATCGACGGTGTCGTGATCACGCTCTTGGACATCACCGACAGCAAGGGACTGTCGTCGCCGCTGCGACAGGAATCGTCAAACGAGCAATCATCGCCACAGGAATAGCACTTGCCGGCAGCCCGGAGATCACCGCGAGGGTGTGACACCGTACCGACTACGGGAATCGAGAGGACTACCGTGTCTGGAGAAGCGTGAATGCTGTCGCATTCACGCATGGTCGCTGCCTTGAGGCAGCCGGAGGTTCCAGTGACGCAGCCATTCCGCACATTCCTGTCCGCGCTCGTTCTCGGCTTTGCCATCCTCTCAGTGGCGGGCTGTGCTTCAACCGACACCAGCCAGGCACCTGGCGAGTACATGGACGACAGCGTGATCACCGGCAAGGTAAAAGCCGCGATCTTCAATGAACCTGACCTGAAGGTGCTGCAGATCAGCGTGGAAACCTTCCGCGGCGATGTCCAGCTGAGCGGATTCGTGGACTCGCAGGACGCTGCGGATCAAGCAGTCCGGGTAAGCGAAACCGTTGCAGGCGTCAAGTCCGTCCGCAACGACCTGCAGATCAGATAGCGCGCACGGGTGAGGCAGGCCGCGCAGGCCTGGCTCATCTGCCCCCTGGTACCCGCCCGCGAATCAGCCGCACTCGGCTTTTCTCCTCCGGCAGGAAGCTGCTGTTGGCCACGGCGATATCCCCCTGATCATTCACCGCGAGCTTGCGCATGAGCAGCCCCTGCAGGCTGCCGTTGATGCCCAGCTCCGGATCAGCGGTATGCGGCACCACGTCCGCCGCGGCAAAGCTGTCGCCACCATCAGCCGACACGGTCACGCCCAGCCCCCGGGACCGCTGCCCTTGCTCAGGGAAGAGCTCCCAGAGAACGTGGACACTGCTCCCGGCAACCGCCACCGCAGGAAAGCCCAGACTGTCGTACTCCCGCGCATGGCCCTCGCCGATCACCCGGGCATCCCCGAAGCGACCGTCACCGTCTCGCCGGGTATAATGGATCTCCGCCGGCTGCCAGGGACCATCGGCGCTTTCCGCGTACACCAGGTGCAGGACGCCGTCGGCATCCACGGCGACTTGCGGCGCGTCCGCGTGGCCATCCGTCGCGGCCACCGACTCGGGCTCCCGGAAGGAGGCGCCGCCATCCGTGGAGACGGCATGGCGGATATCCCCCGCCGGGTCCTCGCCCACGGTCCAGACCAGGTGAACCCGATCATGCCCTGCAGCCAGGGAGGGGCCGCGGGCGGGGGCG
>SKYZ01000319.1 GCA_007127625.1 Aquisalimonas sp.
AAGCCCGCGACACCATGATGAACACCGTGGCCCCGGTCTGGGACGGCAATGAGACCTGGCTGGTGCTGGGTGGCGCCGGGCTGCTCGGCGCCTTCCCCATGGTCTACTCGATCCTGCTGCCGGCGTTGTATCTGCCAGTATTGCTGATGCTGGTGGCCCTGATTTTCCGCGGTGTCGCATTCGAGTTCCGTTTCAAGGCCAAGGAGTCCAAATGGCTGTGGGATATCTCGTTCACCGTGGGCTCAACGCTGGCCGCGTTTTCCCAGGGCGTCATCCTGGGCGCCTTCATCCAGGGCTTCGAGGTGGTGGACGGCACCTATGTGGGCGGCATGTTCGACTGGCTCACGCCGTTCAGCATCATGACCGGGTTCGGACTGGTGGCCGGCTACGCCCTCATCGGCTGCGCCTGGATCATCATGAAGACCATCGATGACGTGCGCGAATGGGCGTACGGCATTGCCCACCGCCTGCTGGGCGTCACACTGCTGGCAGTGGTGATCGTCAGCATCTGGACGCCACTGATGCACGACGCCATTGCCCAGCGCTGGTTCTCCTGGCCCAACCTGCTGTTCTTCTCGCCGGTGCCGTTCCTCACCGCGCTGCTGGCCGTGGTGTTCTACCGGGCATTGTTGAACCGGCAGGACTCCCTGCCGTTCTTCTGCGCCCTGGGACTGTATCTGCTCAGCTACACCGGGCTTGCCATCAGCCTGTGGCCCAACGTGATCCAGCCGGACATCACCCTGTGGGATGCGGCCTCGGCTCCCGAGTCTCAGTTGTTCCTGCTTCTGGGTGTGCTGTTCACCCTGCCGGTGATTCTCGGCTACACGACCTGGGTGTACTGGGTGTTCCGAGGCAAGGTGACCAAGGACTCGGTGGGCTACCACTGATGGGTGAACGCAGACCCGTAGCGGCGGAGTGCCCATGGTCGACGGCCTGAGTCTCGGCCCGCTGTTCATGCCCTACCCCCGGTTGTTCCTGCTGCTGTCGGTGGCAGGCATGCTGGGGGTGGGGTATGTCCTGGAGCGCCTCACCGGCCGACAGCTGTCCAATGCGCTTTGGCTCGTCCTGCTGGGCGGGGTGGTAATAGGCCGCCTCGGCTACGTGGTCCAGCAGTGGGATTTCTACCGGGATCACCCACTGCAGGCGCTGTATCTGTGGCAGGACGGCTACACCATCGGGTTCGCCATCGGCGGTGGCGTTCTCACTGCGCTGATCCTGGCTTTGCTGCGGCGACCGCGGTCATGGCTTCTGGCCCCGCCCGTCGCCGCGGGGATCGCGCTCTGGTTCGGTCTGACCATGGCCGTGCCGCAGGCCGGCCACGACGGCCCCGGGATGCCGCCACTGGTGCTGGACAACATCGACGGTGAGCGGATTCCGCTGCAGGGGTTCCAAGGGGAGCCCCTGGTACTCAACCTTTGGGCCACCTGGTGCCCTCCCTGTCGCCGGGAAATGCCCGCGTTTCAGGCCGCCAGCGCTGATTGGGACGACGTCCAGTTCGTGTTCGGCAACCAGGGAGAGAGCGCCGACGACGTCCACGCCTACCTGGATGACGAAGACCTCCGGCTGGAGCATGTGCTGCTGGATACCGGGTCCGAACTGTCCAGCCATTTCGGTGCCCACGGCATGCCAGTCACTCTCTTTTTCGCCGCCGACGGCAGCCTGCATGACGTCCACGTCGGCGAAGTCTCCGCCGCGCGTCTGCACCAGTACTTACGGGACCTTACCAACGAACAATAACGACCGGGACTCCGGTTGTGTGACTTTGTCACTGATGCCCTGACGGGTTTGCGAAATACTTCTTCGAGGTATCGCAGCAATCACTGCAATTGCTGCGGGCAGACCGCCTGGAGGGAGTAGACATGAGCCACCGTTCCGATAGCCGTCACGGCAGCATCAACCCCGGCCGCCGGCGTTTTCTCCAGGCCACGGGCGCCACCGGCGTCCTGGCCGCCGCCGGCGCCGTCACCGGTAGCCACATGCTGTATTCGTCCAACGTCCGCGCACAGCCTTCGAATGCCCGCATTGTCATTGTCGGCGCCGGCGCGGCGGGGCTATCCCTGGCTTCGCGCCTGGCCCGTGAACTTGACGGCGCACGCATCACCATCGTCGATCCCAGGGAAGAGCACTACTACCAGCCCGGACTGACCCTGGTTGCCACCGGCGCCTGGGACGCCGAACGGGTGATCGACCGCAACGCCCGGTACATTCCGCGGGGCGTGGACTGGGTGCGCAGTGCGGTGGTCGAATACGACCCGGACAATGACCGTGTAGTCACGGACGGCGGCGACACCCTCGAGTACGACTACCTGCTGGTGGCCACCGGCCTGCAGGTGAACTTCGACGCTATCGAGGGCATGGAGCCTGGCCTGATCGGCCAGGAGGGCATTGCCTGTGTGTACGACAACCCCGATCACGCCGGGCGCAGCTGGAGGATGATCCGGGAGTTCACCGACTCCGGCGGGATCGGGCTGTTCACGCGCGCTCCGGGCGCCATCAAGTGTGCCGGGGCGCCACTGAAGGTGACCATGCTGAGCGAGCACCGGCTACGCCGTCAGGGCAACCGTAATGCCGCCGAACTCCACTACTTCCAGCCGGGCGACAGCCTGTTCTCGCAGCCGGATATGGACGAGTTCCTCAAGCGCCACTTCCCCGACGAGCGGGATATCAACGTGAACTGGCAACACCAGCTCAAGGCGATCGAGCCCGGTGCCCGGCAGGCCGTGTTCAGCACCGACAACGGTGAGCGCACGGTGGACTACGACTTTATCCACGTTGTCCCCCCGATGTCGGCGCCGGACCCGGTGCGCAACAGCGAGCTGGCCTGGGCGGACGGGCCCTTTGCCGGCTGGCTGGAAGTCGACCGTCACACCATGCAGCACCGGCGCTACCCCAACGTCTTCGGCGTGGGCGACGTGGTCGGCACCCCGATCGGCAAGACCGCCGCCAGCGTCAAGGCGCAGGTGCCGGTGGCCGTGGACAACCTTCTTGCCGTCATGCAGGAGCGCGAGCCCGCGGCCAGCTACAACGGCTACACCTCCTGTCCGCTGATCACGGAACAGGGGCGCGGCATCCTGGTGGAATTCGACTACGACCTGAACATGGTGCCGTCCTTCGATTTCATCGACCCGTACAAGGAGCAATGGGTGCCCTGGGTCATGAAGGACCGCATGCTCCACGCCGCCTATAACGCCATGCTCCGCGGCCGCATCTGAAAACAAACAGGAGGGAGGACTGATCATGGCATTCTCGTTCACCGGCATCCTGGCCGTGTTCCTGGAACTCGCCCGCGGCGCCCTGATCCCCGCGGCGGTTCTGCTTCTCGCTGCACTGGGCGTCGCCATATACCTGATCTTGCGTCGGCAACAGTTCAACGCCGGGCCGGCCGTGAAGCTGGCAGGTGCTATCGGAATCATCTTGGCGCTGCTGGCCTTCGCCCTGACCCCCGGCTTTTCGGGGGCCAGTCATGCCCAGGTGACCAGCGTCATCGACTACACCGCCCTGACCGGGGCGAGTCTCGGCTTCGGTATCGGCAGCGCAGTGGTGCTCTATCCCTTCTTGCAGCTGATTTTCCGTCGCGCGGACGCCTGAGGCCAGCAACTACCCGCAACGCCCCCATGCGCCGGTCCACAGCAGACCGGCGCGGAATTCACACGAGCGAGTGAGTGTCCATGGAACTCGATCCGCTTCTCCTCTCACGCATCCAGTTCGCCTTCGTTGTCTCCTTTCACGCCATCTTCCCGGTGTTCACCATCGGCCTCGCCGCCTTCATCGCCACCCTGGAAGGGCTCTACTACCGCACGGACAACCCGGTCTATGCCCGCCTCTCACGGTTCTGGACCAAGATCTTTGCGGTGGTGTTCGGCATGGGCGTGGTGTCCGGGATTGTCATGGCATTCCAGTTCGGCTCCAACTGGAGCGCCTTCTCGTACACGTCGGCCAACTTCCTCGGGCCGGTACTGAGCTACGAGGTGGTCACGGCATTTTTCCTGGAGGCCACGTTCCTCGGCGTGCTGCTGTTCGGCCGTGACCGGGTGCCACGCGGGGTCCATCTGTTTGCCGCCTGCATGGTGGCGCTGGGCACCTTCATCTCCTCGTTCTGGATCCTCTCCGCCAACAGCTGGATGCAGACACCGGCGGGCGTGGAAATGCAGGACGGGCTGCTGCACGTGACGTCCTGGGCCGAGGCGATTTTCAACCCGTCGCTGTGGCCGCGTTTCTTCCACATGGCGCTGGCTTCTTTCCTCACCGCCGGGTTCGTGGTCGCCGGGATCAGTGCCTGGTATCTGCGCCAGGGACGGGAGCTCGAGGTCAACCGCAAGGCGCTGGGCATGACCGTCGTGCTCCTGGCCATGATCGCGCCGGCGCAGCTGGTGGTCGGGGACTGGCACGGGCTGAACTCTTTCGAGCATCAGCCGGCCAAGGTCGCAGCCATGGAGGGAGCCTGGGAGACCAAGGAGGGTGCGCCGCTGATCCTGTTCGCCATCCCGGATGCGACCGCCGAGCGCAACCGTTTCGAGATCGGCATCCCCTACGGCGCCAGCCTCATTCTCACGCATCAGCTCGACGGCGAGGTTCCCGGACTCAAGGAGTGGGCGGCAGAGGACCGGCCACCCGTGGGCTGGGTTTTCTGGAGCTTCCGCGTCATGGTGGCCATTGGACTGCTGATGATCGTCATTGCACTGACAGGCCTGGTGCAGCGCCTGCGGGGTCGGCTGTTCCACTCCCAGCGGTTGCTGCGGGCGTTTACCTGGATGATTCCGGCGCCCTTCGTAGCCGTGCTGGCCGGCTGGTTCGTCACGGACATCGGCAGGCAGCCCTGGGTCGTGTACGGGATCATGCGCACCTCGGACGGGATCACGCCCTCGCTGACCGGCGGTATGGCGCTGTTCAGCCTGATCGGGTTCGTCCTCGTCTACGCCGTCATCTTTACCGCCGGACTGTACTACCTGGTGCGGATATTCCAGGCGGGGCCCGAGGCCATTGACGCCGCAGGAACCGAAGGTGGCCATGCCAAACGTCCATTCTCGGCCGTGGAAACGGGCTTCGAGGGTGGTACTACGACCACCGCAGGCAGCAGGGGATAAGCAGTATGGAACTCATTGATCTCACCCTGATCTGGATCGGCATCATCGGCTTCGGCGTGTTCATGTACGTTCTCATGGACGGTTTCGACCTGGGCGTGGGGATCCTGTTTCCCTTTGCGCCCGGCGACACCGAGCGGGACATCATGATGAACACCGTGGCGCCTGTCTGGGACGGCAACGAGACCTGGCTGATCCTCGGTGGAGCCGGTCTGCTGGCAGCCTTCCCGCTGGTCTATACCGTCTTCCTGCCGGCACTCTACATCGGCGTCTTCCTGCTCCTGGCCGGACTGATCTTCCGCGGGGTCGCTTTCGAGTTCCGCTTCAAGGCAAAGACCTCCCGCTATCTCTGGGACTGGTCCTTCTTCGGCGGCTCGCTGGTGGCCACGTTCGCCCAGGGCGCGGTGGTGGGCGCCTATATCCAGGGCTTCGAAACGGAGGGGTTCACCTACGTGGGCGGGCCGCTGGACTGGCTCACCCCGTTCACCGTCATGACAGGCCTGGCCCTGGTGGCGGGCTATACGCTGCTCGGTGCCACCTGGCTGATCCTCAAGACCACCGGTCCCCTGCAGAGCTGGGCGTACGCCGTGGCGTCGCGCATGCTCATCGCCGTTCTGGCATTCTTCATCATCATCAGCTTCTGGACACCCCTGGCGGAAGCCCGGGTGATGGAACGCTGGCTTGGAAACATGGAATGGCTCTGGGTATTCCCCATGGCCACGCTGCTCGCCGCAGGCTGGCTTTGGCAGGCCATTCATCGGCAGCGGGAGGGCGTGCCCTTCGTGGCCACCATGGTGCTGTTCATCACCTTCTATGTCGGGTTGCTGATCAGCATGTGGCCGCTGGCCGTCCCGCCTGACCACACCTTCTGGGACGCCGCCTCGGCCCCCGCCAGTCAGCTGTTCCTGCTGATCGGCGTGCTGTTCCTGACCCCGGTGGTGCTGGGCTATACCGCCTGGACGTACTGGGTGTTCCGAGGCAAAGTCACGCAGGAATCCGCGGGCTATCACTGAGGCCGAATGAGCGAGTTGCGTGCTGTTGACGAAGTGCAAGCGGCGGGCACGGATCAGGCACGCGCGGACCGCGCCTGGCTCGCCGAGCGGGCGCGGGCGGCCGGCCTCGGACCGACACTGACGGTTATTGCCGGGACGGCCGCCGGGTGGGCGGTGATTCCGCAGGCCGGTCTGCTCGCCTGGCTGGTCCATGCGGTCGCCGTGGAGGGCGCCGGGCTGGCAGAGGTGGCTGGCCTGCTGGCCATGCTCCTCCTGGTGGTCCTGTTCCGCTCCGGGGCCGTGGCGGTACAGGAATGGAGCGCCGCAGAGACCGCGTACCGGGTGCACTGCCACACCCGCGAGCGGCTCTATGATCGTCTGCTCGGCCTCGGCCCTGCCGGTCTGGGCGACCGGGCCACCGGTGCCCTGGCCACGGCATTGCTGGAGCAGGTCACCGCCCTGGGACCCTTCGCGGCGCGTTACCGTCCGCAGCTGGTGCTCACCGTGATGGTGCCACTGGCCATCCTGATCACCGTGTTCATGCTTGACTGGCTGGCCGCCCTGCTGCTGTTGTTCGCGGCACCGCTGATTCCCGCTTTCATGGCCATTGTCGGCATGGGGGCCGAAGCCGTGAGTCGAAGCCAGCACGAGGCGCTGGCCCGACTGGGCGGGTATTTCCTGGACCGGCTACAGGGCCTGGACCTGTTGCGCCACCTGGGGCGTGCCGAGGACGAGGCGACGACTCTGGCGGCGGTGGGTGAGGAGTACCGCCGCCGGACCATGGCGGTACTGCGGGTCGCCTTTCTCTCCTCGGCGGTGCTGGAGTTCTTCAGCTCCGTGGCCATTGCCATGGTGGCGGTGTACATCGGCATGGGCCTGCTGGGCTACGTGACCTTCGGGCCGGCGCCGGAGCTGACCCTGTTCACCGGGTTGTTCGTGCTGCTTCTGGCGCCGGAATTTTTCCAGCCGCTACGTCAGCTGGCGCAGCACTACCATGACCGGGCCGCCGCCCTGGGCGCGGCCGCCGAGCTTCGCCCGCTGGACGAGGCACCTTCACCCATGCCTGCCGGCGGCACCACCGTACCGCCGGCGCGGCCTCCCCGCCTAGGCCTGTCCGGTGTGACACTCAGGGGCGATGACGGCAAACCGATCCTCGCCGACATCGATCTGGACATCGCGCCTGGCGAAGCAGTGCTTGTCACCGGGCCCTCGGGTAGCGGCAAGACATCCCTGCTGGAGGTGGTGGCCGGCTTTCGGGACGTTGATGGTGGTGTCGTCCGTATCAACGGGGAGCCGCTGCCCGAGCTGGATCTGGCCGCATGGCAACAGCGCCTGGCCTGGCTGGCACAGACGCCGTACCTGTTCCCCGGCCGCATCCTCGACAATCTGGCGCCCAGCGGGAGCGTGACCCCGGATGCCGCCGCCACGGCCCTGGATCGCGCAGGTGCCGCCGCCTTCGTGCAGCAGCGCCCGGAACAACTGGAAACGGAGCTGGGTGAGCGTGGCCAGGGGCTCTCCGGGGGCGAAGGCCAGCGCCTGGCCCTGGCCCGGGCACTGCTGCGGGGCGCCCCGCTGGTGCTGGTGGATGAACCCACGGCCAGCCTGGATCCGGACACCGCGGAACAGGTCAGCCGGGCCCTGCAGGCCGAGAACCGGCGCGGCGCCACCGTCATCATCGCCAGCCACGCGGGGGACATGTTCCCCTGGGTTACACGGACCGTCCAGCTGCGCCACGGCCGTCTCACCGGGGACACCCATGGGTGAACTCCGGGCCCTGATGCGGCTGCACTGGCCACGCTGGCCCTGGCTGCTGGCCGGCGGGTTGCTGATGCTGGCCGCCGTTCTGGCGGGTTTCGGACTGCTGGCCCTCTCCGGCTGGTTCATCACCGCCACCGGACTGGCGGGTCTGGCGGGCACTGCCCTGGACATCTACCGTCCCGGGGCCGGCATTCGTTTTTTTGCCGTAGGGCGCGCAGTGACCCGCTACGGTGAACGTCTGGTCACCCACGAGGCGGTGCTGCGCCTCCTGGCCGACCTGCGGTTGCGGGTGTTCCGCGGGATCATGGGTCTGAGCCTCCCGCGCCTGGCGGCCTTGCGCAGCGGCGACACCCTCAGTCGGCTCACCGCCGATGTGGACGCCCTGGATCAGTTCTATCTGCGCATTCTGGCCCCGGTGGCCACTGCCCTGCTCGGACTCACCGTTGCCGGCATCGTCCTGGCGCTGTTCGCCCCGGCGGCGGCACTGGCGGTCATCGCCTGCATTCTCGTGGCTGCACTGGTGACGGCCTGGATCAGTGGTCGCATGGCCCGTGGTCCGGGCCGGGAAGTGGTGCAACAGGGTAGCCGCGTGCGGGAACAGGCGGTGACGTCCCTGGAGAGCCTGGCGGAGCTGCGCATCTACGGGGCCGACACTCTGGCATCCCGGCGGTTTCGCAGCCTCGCCGCGACCTACGAGGGCAACCAGCGGGCCCTGGCACGCATGGCCGGCCTGACCCAGGCGACGGGGACACTGGCCACGCTGCTGGCCTTGTGGACCGCGGCCGTGCTCATGGTTCCCCTGGTACGTGCCGACGCCCTGTCGGGCCCCGGGTTCGCCCTGGTCCTGCTGGGCACCCTAGCCCTCATGGAACTGCTGGTGCCTCTGCCGCTGGCCGCCCAGGCACTCCCACGCACCCTGCGCGCGGCGCGCCGGATCCTGAGCGTCACGCCGGAGCATCCCGGCGATACGGGGCATCGGGCAGCGCCCGGGGACGGTACGCTGGTGCTCGAGCGTGTCGCGTTCACCGCGACCACCGGGGCGGGACGGCTGTTCACCCGCGTGGACCTGCGCGTCACCCCCGGCGACCGCATCGCCGTGTCCGGCCCCAGCGGCGCCGGCAAGAGCACACTGATCAGCCTGGCCATTGGCGCACAGGCACCGGATGGCGGTCAGGTGCTGCTTGGCGGAGACCCGGTGGCACACCTGCGCCCGGAGGACGCCGGCCTGCGGGCTGCCTGGCTGCCTCAACGCACCATGGTTTTCGCCGCCACCGTCGCCGAGAACCTGCTGATGGCAGCCCCCGGGACCACCGACGACGCACTCTGGACGGCATTGCACGCCGTCGCCCTGGACACGACGGTTGCCAGGCTCCCGGAGGGATTGGAGACACCCGTTGGCGCCGCGGGTCGGGCCCTCTCCGGCGGCGAGGCCCGCCGCCTGTGCCTTGCACGGACGCTGCTGCAGCCGGCACCGATACTGCTGCTGGACGAGCCCACCCGCGGTCTGGACGACAGTACGGCCAGGGACGTGCTGAACCGTCTCGGCAGAGCGGCCGGGAATCGCGCCGTCCTGATGGTGACCCATGATCCGGATCTGCTGCCCGCCGGCTTCACCCGTTACACCCTGTCCCGGGGGCGCCTTCACCCGGTGGTTTGATATACTCCCGCGCTCTTGGTGTCCTGTTACCCAAGTTCACGGAGCGCGAGCAGGAGGAACATCGGTGTCCAGTGAAGCACCCGGCGCCCCCGAGTACATCACCCGCGGCCAGGAGATCATCGAGGATCTCTATTCGGACTACCAGCACATCGTTATCGCCCACGATCCGGACTACGGGTACGTCCTGTACCTGGACGATGACATGCAGATCGCGGAGTCGGACGCCGCCTATCACCGGGCGGTCACCGACCCCATTATCCAGGCCGGCCTCATGGGCCGCGTTCTGATCCTCGGCGGTGGTGACGGTGGTGTGCTCAAGGCAGCGGTGCATGGCGGCGCCACAGAGGCCACCCTGGTGGATATCGACGCCAAGGTCGTCGAGCTCGCCAGGACGTACTTGCCGGGCCTTTGCGAGGACGCCTTCGATGC
>SKYZ01000443.1 GCA_007127625.1 Aquisalimonas sp.
CCATCCGTGGCGGCGTCAGGTCCGAGATGTTGGTGGAGCCAGGCGGGATCGAACCGCCGACCTCCTGCATGCCATGCAGGCGCTCTCCCAGCTGAGCTATGGCCCCGTTAAGACGCTGCGCATGATAGGCAGCCCCGGCCGGATTGTCAAACGTCGGCCGCCCTCACTCGGCGTCCTGCGCCTGGTGATCAATATACCGCAGTGCGGCGTCGATCCGCTCCAGGCTGCGCTGGCGGCCGAGCAGCTCCAGCGTTTCGTCGATGGACGGTGACACCGGGCCGCCGGAGAGGGCAACCCGCAGGGGTTGTGCCACCTTGCCGAGCTTCAGCCCCTGGTCCTCGGCGACACTGACCACGGCCTCGTGCAGACGCTCCCGCTGCCATTCCGTCACCCCCGCAAGCGCCTCGCGGAGACCGGCAAGCGCCGGCCGCGTCTCGGCCTTCAGGTTCTTGCGCGCCGCCTTGTCGTCGTAGGCCTCCGGCATGCGGTAGAAGAACAGGCTGTTCTGCGCCATCTCGGCCAGGGTGTGCGAACGGTCTCGGTAAGCGACCACTACATCGCTCAGGGGCGGGCCGTCGGCGGGGTCGACGTCGAACCGGCCCATGTGCCAGCTCAAGTGCCGGGCCACGTGGGCCGGATCCATGGCCTTCATGTACTGCTGGTTCAGCCAGTCCAGCTTCGACGGGTTCAGCGCCGACGCCTTGGCGTTGAGATCGTCGATGTCGAACTTCTCGATCATCTCATCCAGGGTGAAAATCTCCTGGTCACCGTGGGACCAGCCCAGCCGCACCAGATAGTTCAACACTGCCTCGGGCAGATAGCCCTGATCGCGGTAATTCATCACCCCGACGGCGCCGTGACGCTTGGAAAGCCGCTTGCCGTCATCGCCCAGGATCATGGGCACATGGGCATACACCGGCGGCTCCACACCCAGCGCCTCCAGAATGTTCACCTGGCGCGGAGTGTTGTTGAGGTGATCATCGCCGCGGATCACGTGGGTAATCCCCATGTCCATGTCATCCACCACCACGGTGAGGTTGTAGGTGGGCGAGCCATCCGTGCGGGCGATGATGAGATCGTCCAACTCGCTATTGCTGAATGCCACCCGGCCGTGAACCCGATCATCCACCACGACCCGGCCGTCCAGCGGGTTGCGGAAGCGGATCACGTACGGGGCGTCCGGTGACGGCGCCTCGGCGAGATCGCGGCAGTGCCCATCGTAGCGCGGCTTGTCGTTGCGCTTCTGCTGCTCCTCGCGGAGCGCATCGAGCCGCTCCCTGGAGCAGTAACACTTGTACGCCTTGCCCTCGTCCAGCAGACGCTGGATCACCTCGCGGTAACGGTCGAAGCGCTGCGTCTGATAGAACGGCCCCTCGTCGTACTCCAGGCCCAGCCAGGTCATGCCCTCCAGAATCGCGTTCACCGACTCCTGCGTGGAGCGTTCCTGGTCGGTATCCTCCACGCGCAGCACGAACCGTCCACCGTGCTTGCGCGCATACAGCCAGGAAAACAGCGCCGTACGGGCGCCACCAATGTGCAGGTAACCGGTTGGACTGGGTGCAAAACGAGTCTTCAGCATGGGTGCGCTGGTCCCTGAATCCGTCGCCACTTGAAAGAGCGCGCATAGTACCAGAACGAAGGCTGACACCGCATGGTGGCGTTGACAGCAACCACGACCAGCCCTAAAATTCCCAACCTCTTGGGCGCGTAGCTCAGCGGGAGAGCACTGCCTTCACACGGCAGGGGTCGCTGGTTCAATCCCAGCCGCGCCCACCAGTAAATTCAGGGGGTTAGGTCAACCGGCCTAACCCCTTTTCGTTTTTTAGGGTGCAGATCGCTGACTGTACTATCAGGATAAGTCCAAAACGCCGGCAGCCGGACGAGCCTCGCCCGACCGAAAGGCCGATAGACCACGCGCCGCGCACACCACTCCCGCCGCTCAATCGAACTTCAATCCGACAGACTGCTAGACTTTTATTTGCCCCGGGACGGCAATCCAGCACCAACCATGCGCCAGAAGATCGACATCATTCGCTCGAGGGATGGAGTTCGCCTCGCCTGCGCGCAGTCCGGCAGTGGGCCTCCCCTGGTTCGCGCCGCCACTTGGATGACCCACGCCGAGCACGACTGGCACGGGCCCGTCTGGCGCCACTGGCTACGGTTTCTCTCCAGCCGCCACAGGCTGATCCGCTACGACCAACGGGGCGTGGGACTGTCCGACCGAAACCCTGGCAACGTGAGCTTCGAAGACTGCGTCACCGATCTCGAGAGCGTTGTCGATGCCCTGGAGCTGCAGCGTTTCCCGCTGTTCGGGATGTCCCAGGGGGCCGCGGTGGCCGTGGAATACACCGCCCGGCACCCCGAGCGGGTCGAGCGGCTGTTGCTCTATGGCGGTTTCCCGCTGGGCTGGCATGAGGCGCCGAACGACCTTCGTCGGCTGTGGGCGGCCCTGCAGGAACTGGCCGCGCTGGGTTGGGACGTGGAGCACTGCGCCTTCCGGGAGATTTATGGCCGCCTCTTCGCCCCGGAGAGCGA
>SKYZ01000179.1 GCA_007127625.1 Aquisalimonas sp.
CCGCCCTGCCCCTGCCGGCCCTCGAAGTTGCGGTTGGATGTGGACGCGCAGCGCTCGCCGGGGGAGAGCTGGTCCGGGTTCATGCCCAGGCACATGGAGCAGCCCGCCTCGCGCCACTCGAACCCGGCATCCTTGAAAATGCGGTCCAGGCCCTCGTCCTCGGCCTGCTTCTTCACCAGGCCGGAGCCGGGCACCACCATGGCCAGCTTGATGTTGTCGGCGATGCGCTTGCCTTCCACCACCGTCGCGGCCGCCCGCAGGTCGGTAATGCGCGCGTTGGTGCAGGAGCCGATGAAGATCTTGTCGAGCCGGATCTCCTTCATGGGTGTTTCGGGCTCGAGATCCATGTACTCCAGGGCCCGGGCATAGGCGCTGCGCTTGCTCTCGTCGGGTTCCTTGAACGGGTTCGGCACCCTGCCGCCCACGGGAACGACCATTTCCGGCGACGTGCCCCAGGAGACCTGCGGTTCGATGTCGGCGGCGTTGATGCGCACGACCTTGTCGAATTCGGCGTCCGGGTCGCTGTGCAGGGTCTGCCAGTATTCCACCGCCTGGCCCCACTGCTCGCCGATGGGCGAGAAAGGGCGGTTGGCGATGTAGTCGATGGTGGTGTCGTCCACGGCGATCATGCCGCAGCGCGCACCGGCCTCAATGGACATGTTGCAGATTGTCATCCGCCCTTCCATGCCCAGGCTGCGGATGGCAGACCCGCCGTACTCGATGGCGTAGCCGGTGCCGCCGGCGGTGCCGATGGTGCCGATGATGTGCAGGATGACGTCCTTGGCGGTCACGCCGGGGCCGAGTTCACCGTCCACGTCGATGAACATGGTGTTGCTCTTTTTCTGCACCAGGGTCTGGGTGGCCAGCACGTGCTCGACTTCGGAGGTACCGATGCCGAACGCCATTGCCCCCATGGCGCCTTGGGTGGAAGTGTGGGAGTCGCCGCAGACGATGGTCATGCCGGGCAGGGTGGCGCCCTGCTCGGGGCCGATGACGTGAACGATGCCCTGGCGCGGGTCGGTCATGCCGAACTGGACGATGCCGTAGGCGCGGCAGTTGTCGTCCAGGGTGTCCACCTGCAGCTTGGACACGGGGTCGGCGATGCCCTTGCTGCGGTCGGTGGTGGGTACGTTGTGGTCGGTCACCGCCAGGTTGGCGCCCACGCGCCAGGGCTGCCGGCCGGCCAGGCGCAGCCCTTCGAACGCCTGCGGCGACGTCACTTCGTGGACCAGCTGGCGGTCGATGTACAGAAGCGAGGTGCCGTCCTCGTTGTCACGGACAACATGGTCATCCCAGAGCTTCTCGTAGAGGGTTCTACCTGCCATATCCTCACCCGGCCGCAGCCTTTCAGTGTTCGGTTTGCCTGCAAACCCGTAAGTATAACGGATTCCGCTTTGGCGATGTATCCGGGGAGGTGAGACGGGGTCGGGCTTCGTTCAACCCTTGTTGTTTCCCCTTTGGCGGCTTACGGGAGGGTCATGGGTTGGGAGGGGGATGGTTGGTTGGGCGACTAGCGGAGCCCCGTAACGCAGGGCGCCCGGCCCCGGAGGGGTCGCTTCATGGATGAAGCGACCTGGCGTCAGCACAGGGATGTGCTGTCGCCAGGCCAGTCCGGAGCGGAGGAAACAGGCGGAGCTCCGGAGCCCTCACCGCTGTCCCGCGCGGATTCATCACCAAACACATCTCAAAGGACTGGCCAGCACCGACGCGACAGGTAGAATGTCGCATCATTTCCCGGAACAGCAGGTTCAACTGACCCATGGCGCAGTACATTTACACCATGAATCGGGTGGGCAAGATCGTCCCGCCCAAGCGCGAGATACTCAAGGACATCTCCCTGTCCTTCTTCCCCGGCGCCAAGATCGGCGTGCTCGGCCTCAATGGCTCGGGCAAGTCCACGCTGCTGCGGATCATGGCCGGCGTCGAGAAGGAGTACGAAGGCGAAGCGCGGCCGATGCCCGGCATCAACATCGGCTATCTGCCCCAGGAACCCCAACTCGACCCGGACAAGGACGTGCGCGGGAACGTCGAAGAAGGCGTCGCCGAAATCAAGGCGCTGCTGGACGACTTCAACGCCGTCTCTGCCGAAATGGCCGACCCGGACGCGGATTTCGAAGCGCTGATGGAGAAACAGGGCAAGCTCCAGGACAAGATCGACGCCGCCGGCGCCTGGGACCTGGAACGCCAGCTGGAACAGGCCGCCGAGGCCCTGCGCCTGCCCCCCTGGGATGCCGACGTGAACACCATCTCCGGTGGCGAGAAGCGCCGCGTGGCCCTGTGCCGCCTGCTGCTCTCCGGCCCCGACATGCTGCTGCTGGACGAGCCCACCAACCACCTGGACGCCGAGTCGGTGGCCTGGCTGGAGCGCTTCCTCGCCGAGTTCCCGGGTACCGTGGTGGCGGTCACCCACGACCGCTACTTCCTGGATAACGTCGCCGGCTGGATCCTGGAGCTGGACCGCGGTCAGGGCATCCCCTGGCAGGGCAACTACTCCTCCTGGCTGGAGCAGAAGGAAAAGCGCCTGGAACAGGA
>SKYZ01000397.1 GCA_007127625.1 Aquisalimonas sp.
ACCGTGGACACCACCGCCATGCAGCGCCTGGACACTGCGGGAGCGGTCACTCTGCGCCGTCACCTGGAGAGCCTGGAAGCGCAGGGACATCCCGTGGATCGCGCCCATGTCCAGCCCTCCCACCGCGAATTACTGGATCTGGTGACCGAGCACCGCCTGCCGGCATCGCCCCCGGCGCCCCGTCCCGGCAGGCTTTACCGGATCGGGGAGGCCTCGGTGAACGGCCTTGGCCGCCTGGCCGCTTTCTTCGCCTTCGTCGGCGAGGTGAGCGCAGACAGCCTGCCGCGGCTGCTGCACCCCCACAGGCTGCGCTGGCGTCAGATCGTGGGCGAGATGGAGAACGCCGGTGTGCGTGCCCTCCCCATCCTGGGGCTGCTGGTATTCCTCACCGGCGTGGTCATCGCCTTTCAGGGCGGTCAGCCGCTGCAACAGTATGGCGCCACGATCTTCCTGGTCGACCTGCTGACGCTCACCATGCTGCGCGAAATGGCACCATTGATGACGGCCATCATTGTCGCCGGCCGTACCGGCTCCGCGTTTACCGCCCAGATCGGCACCATGCGCATCACCGAGGAGGTGGATGCGCTGCGCGTTATTGGCATCACTCCCTACGAGATGCTGGTATTGCCCAAGGTCCTCGCGCTGGTGATCGTGATGCCACTACTGACCATCTTTGCTGATATCTTCGGCATGCTGGGCGGCATGACGGTGGCGACCACGTATTTCGATATCGGCCTGCGCGAGTTCATCCAGCGCGTGCCGGAGGCCGTCGCGGCCAGCAGTTTCTGGGTGGGCATCATCAAGGCTCCGGTATTCGCGGTCATCATCGCTCTGGTGGCGTGCTACCACGGCTTTCACGTGCAGAACAGCACCGAAAGCGTGGGTCGGGCGACCACCCAGAGCGTGGTCCAGGGCATTTTCCTGGTCATCGTGGCCGATGCGGCCTTCTCCGTGGTTTTCAGCCAGCTCAACCTATGATCGCGACCGCCTCGACAATCAACGCGGACACCGTCACGGAGCAGGTCATCCGGGTGGAAGGTCTCTGCACCCGGTTCGCAGACACCATCATCCACGAGGATCTGTCGCTGGACGTCCGTCGCGGAGAGATTCTCGGCCTCGTGGGGGGCAGCGGGACGGGCAAGACCGTGCTACTGCGGGAGATCATGCTGCTGCATGCACCGCAGGCGGGCCGCATCCGCGTTCTGGACACGGAGGCGACGGCAGTCGATCGCCAGCAGCTACGCCAGCTACGACGGCGCATGGGCGTACTGTTCCAGCACGGGGCACTGTTTACCGGACTCACGGTCCGCGAGAACATCAGCCTGGTGATCCGCGAGCATGCGCGGCTCGACAGGGATCTCTGTCACGAACTTGCCGGGTTGAAGATCGCCCTGGCCGGCCTGCCCGCGGGCGCCGCCGACAAGCACCCCGATACACTCAGTGGCGGCATGGTCAAACGTGCAGCCCTGGCACGCGCCCTGGCGCTGGATCCGGAACTGCTGTTCCTGGACGAACCCACCTCGGGGCTCGACCCGGTGGGCGCAGCGGCCTTCGACGATCTGATCGTCGAGCTGCGGGATCTGCTCGGGCTCACCGTGGTGATGATCACCCACGATCCTGAATCCCTGCGCCAGGCCACTGACCGAGTGGCGTTTCTGGCGAACCGGCGCGTCTGGGCACTGGCCCCCATGGAGGAACTCCTGGCCAGCGACGACCCCGTCATCCGCGCCTACTTCCAGGGTGCCCGTGCCCGTCCGGCGTCGGCCCCAGGGAGCGGCGCTCCGACACGGGAACCATAGCGAGGCATCATGTTCAGTCGTGTGAACTACACCATTGTCGGCCTGTTCGTGGTCATCCTGGGCATCGCCCTGCTCGCGGCGGGGCTGTGGTTCAGCGCTGATGTGGGGCGCGAGGACGGCAAGCAGTACCTGCTGTTCCCCCAGGAGCCGCTCACCGGCCTGAGCCGGAACTCGCCGGTGAAGTACCAGGGTCTGGATGTCGGCCGGGTGCGCGAAATGGGGCTGGACGACCAGGGCCGGGTGCGGGTGGTGCTCACCGTGCAGGAGAACGTCCCCGTGTACGCCAACACCCGGGTCCGGTTGGCCAGCCAGGGCCTCACGGGACTGGGGCATCTGGAATTGGTACCGGGCAGTGCGGACGCCGGACCGCCAACCCGCGAGGGGTACGAACATCCGGTACTGCGAGCGGCGCCCTCGCTGCGCACCCGTCTGGAACGCGCCGCCGAGGATGGCATGGCCAGCATCGATCGCATGGCCGATCGCATGGAACGCCTGCTCAGCGAGGACAACGTAGAGACCATTGCAGCGACCGTGAACAACCTGGAGCGGCTTAGCGGCAGACTGGCCGACGACGCGGATGATCTTGGCCGAACGCTGGAAAAAACGGAGAAGCTCATCCGCGACATCCGCGACGTGGTTCAGGGAACCCCGGAGACGTTGGCACGCATGGAGCAAAGCATGGACCGCTTCGACGCCACCCTGGCGAACTTCGACACCGCCGC
>SKYZ01000067.1 GCA_007127625.1 Aquisalimonas sp.
AACTCCGCATCCGGGGGCCACGCAACCATTTCCGGCTCGACGAGAGCGCCGCGGGATACATACTCATCGCCGGCGGCATCGGCATCACGCCGATCATCGCCATGGCGGACCGGCTCAAGGCACTGGGCAAGCCCTACCGCATCCATTACGCGGGGCGGTCGCGGCGGACCATGGCCTTCGTTGATCGCCTGCAGCGGGACCACGGGGAGCATCTGCATCTCTACCCGAAGGACGAGGGCCGACGTCTGGACCTGGTGAGCGTGCTCGCTGACTGCGGGACCAACGAAGAAATCTACGCCTGCGGCCCCGAACGGCTGCTTGAGGCGCTGGACACGGCGACCCGGGACTGGCCGGAGGGCATGCTGCGCGTCGAGCATTTCACCTCCGATGGGACCAGACTGGATCCGGACAAGGAGATCGGTTTCGACGTGGAGCTGACGGACTCGGATCTCACCGTTCACGTCGCGCCGGACCAGACCCTGCTCCAGGCGCTGCGCCACTCGGCGGTGGACGTTCCCAGCGACTGTGAGGAGGGCCTGTGCGGGACCTGCGAGGTCGCGGTGCAGGCCGGTGACGTCGATCACCGCGACAAGGTGCTCACCGAAGGGGAGCGGCGGGAGAACACCCGCATGATGAGCTGCTGCTCCCGGGCGCGGCGTGGAACGCTCGTGCTGGCGCTGTAGTAGGCGCCCCGTCCGGCCGGTATCGTCGGCCCGACGGGGCGCATGGGCCTGCAGTGGCGTCCATGGTTGATCTGGATCAAGGATCGTCCGGCAAGAAAGCGATAGTTTCAATAGAAACCATCAGAGGAGACCGGACCCATGAAACGCTTCTTCACCTCCCTGATCGCGCAGCAGGACCATTCGGCCTACCTGATGGGCCGCATGGCGAACCACCTCGGCGTGGATCTCGCCGCCGTGGGCCAATGTCAGCTCGGAACCCGGCTGATCCGGATGGCGGGCACCTGTCGGGCGTGTCCCAACACCCGTCAGTGCCAGCGCTTTCTGGAAGCAGGCGATGCCGGCCTGAGCCACCACGAGTTCTGCCCCAACGCCAGGGCGTTCGAGGAGTTCCGCGCTTAGGCCCGAGTCCTGTCACGGGGCCGGTTGCGCACCAGCCCCAGATAGCTGATCCACGCCCCGACCGCCGCGAGGGCGATGATGATGGCCATGGTGCGCGAGGTGCCGTCGTGGAACTGCCCCACGGCAGCGCCCATCAGAGCCGCGGCGGTCATCTGGATGAAACCGAACAGGGACGAGGCCGAACCAGCGCACTGCGGGAACGGCGCGATGGCGCCTGCCATGGTCTGGGGCATGACGATCCCCACGCCGGCCAGAAACACGGCATGGGAGGGAATCACGGCCAGCACATGGTAGACGCCCGCCAGCGCCAGCAGGGCCATGGCGCAGCCGCCCAGCAGACACAAACCCACTCCCAGCGGAATCAGCCGTGCGCTGCCCAGGTGGCTGAGCCGCGCGCTCACGAGCGTACCGCAGAGGAATCCGAACACGATCACGGCGAACAGCAGCCCATACTGCGGCGGAGACACACCCAGGAATTCGATCAGAACGAACGACGAGCCTGAGAGAAACGCGAACAGACCGGAAAAGGCCGCGGCATTGGTCAGCGTGTATCCCAGGAACGCACGCTGTCCGAGTAACATCCTGAAGTTGCCCAGAATCACGCCGGGCCGGATCGACTGCCGACGATCCAACGGCAGCGGCTCGGGCCAGAGAAAAGCGATCAGCAGCACCATCAGGAGCGCGTACCCGGTAAGAACGGCAAAGATTGACGCCCAGCCCAGTGCCATCAGCAACAGGCCACCCACCAGGGGCGCGACGGCCGGCGCCAGGGCCATCACGCTGGCCATCTGCGACAGTATGCGGCCCGCGTCCTCCGGCCTGTAGAGATCCCGTACCATCGCCCGCCCCAGCACCGGCCCGACGGCACCACCCAGGGCCTGCAGGAACCGTCCCACCAGCAACACTTCGATGGTGGGCGCCACCGTGCACAGGGCACTGGCCAGCAGGAACAACCCGAACCCGCCCAGCAGAACCGGCCGTCGGCCATACCGGTCAGACAGTGGCCCGCACACGAGCTGGGTCGCGGCAAACCCGACCAGGTAGATGCTCAGCGTCAGCTGGACCTGCGCCGGAGTCGCCTGCAGTGCCTCGGCCATGGCGGGCATGGCCGGAAGGTACATGTCCGTCGCCAGAGGGCCCAGCGCCGTCATGGCTGCCAGCAGCATGACGACGACGGGAAACGGCGGTGTCATTCCGGGATTCACAGGGTCGTGGGATCAGTCCGCGCCGGCGCGGGCTCGGCCGTGCCAGCTTTATTAATTGCAAATGAAACTACCAGCATGCCGTGGTCCACGCAAATGTGCAGTCCTGGCACGCGCACGAGACGGTCGTCACAGGTAGGGCATGGCCAGGCGGGCGACGCCGTCCCGCAGCTTGAGGGGCAACGGGCGGGCCTCCACCTCCTCCAGGGTAAGGCGCCGGGCCGCGGCGATGCGGGCATCGATGCGACCGGCAAGATCCAGCGCCAGACTGCGGTCGAAGCACTCGACGTTGAACTCGAAGTTCAGCCGCAGGCTGCGCGGATCCCAGTTCGACGAACCAAAGCACGACCAGGCATCGTCCACCACCAGGAGCTTGGAGTGGTCGAAGGGCCGCGGCGACAACCACACGCGGCAGTCGTAAGTGAGCACCTGGCGGATGTGGCCCATCATCGCCCAATGCACGAACGGCAGGTTGGAGACTTCGGGCAGCACGATGTCCACCTGCACGCCCCGGATGGAAGCGGTATTGAGCGCCGCCACCAGGGTTGCCTCGGGGAGAAAGTAGGGAGTAACGATACGCACGGAGTCCCGGGCCGTGGTCACCGCGGCATGGAAGACCATCTGATGGGACATGAAATGGTGGTCCGGGCCGTCCGGGATACCGCGCGCCACGACGGTACCCGCCGGTGCCAGAGCGGGAAACCACTCATCCCCCTCCAGGCGCTCGCCAGTGGCGAACAGCCAGTCCTCGTAGAATACCTCCTGGAGATGGCGCACCACCGGCCCTCTCAGCCGGAACTGCACATCCCGTGTGGTGCGTCGGCCCGCACCGCGCATGTGGTTGCGTCGAACATTGATGCCGCCGGTGAAGCCGATCTCGCCGTCCACGACCAGCAGCTTGCGGTGGTTGCGCAGGTTGACACCCACCAATCGCACGGGGAAACCGGGAAAGAACCGCGCCACGGGCACGCCCCGTCGCCGCAATTCGCCCACCATGGAGGGCCAAGTGTAGCGCTCTCCCGCGTTGTCGATGAGTACCCGGACTTCCACGCCCCGATCACTGGCGCGTTGGAGCGCATCGGCGAACTCATGACCGATATGATCATTGCCGAAAATGTAGGTGGCCAGCGTGACGGTACGCTCGGCGGCGTCGATGGCGGCGAGCATAGCCGGATAGACCTCGTCGCCGTCCACCAGCGCCTGCACCTCGTTGCCCTGCACCAGCGGGCGCGGCACCACCCGGTTGCCTGCCCGGGCCAGGGCCTCCAGGTAACGGGCCTCGGGGCCCAGCCGCGCGCACAACACCCCCAGCTCGCATTCGTGATCGCGCTGGAACTCGTCCACCGTCTCGCGCCGCATGGCCTCTGCCCGACGGTTGATCCGGTTGACGCCGAACAACAGGTAGAGGAGGGCGCCGAGCAGGGGCACCAGGAACAGCAACACCACCCACATGAGGGCGCTGCGAGAATCACGCTTGGTCAGGACGGCATGGCCTGAGGCAATGATCGCCAGTATCGGGGCGATGAGTGCGGCAACGCTGTACCAGAATTCCATGGCGCTACGCCTTTCCCGGAGGTGGTGCGGGGTTACAACGTGGACCAGCCGTAACTCAGCAGGATGCCGACGAACACCACGCCGCCATAAACATTGTTGTTGAGAAATGCCTGAAAACAGCCCTCCCGGCTGCGATCCCGGATCAGCCGTTGCTGGTAGACGAACAGCAGGGTCGCCGGGAATACGCCCGCGTAGTACGCCAGACCGAGTTCCGCCTGCAGCCCGATGAACAGCAGGGTCAGGGTCATCAGGCCCTGCAGCAGGCCGATGATCAGCCGGTCATTGTCGCCGAAAAGAATGGCGGTGGACTTGACGCCGATCCGGAGATCATCGTCCCGGTCCACCATGGCGTACTGGGTATCGTAGACGGTGGCCCACACCACGGCGGCGATGAACACCAGCCAGGCCAGGTCGGGAACCGCGCCCGTCTGCGCTGCGAAGGCCATGGGTACGGCCCAGCCGAAGGCCGCCCCCAGATGCACCTGGGGCAGATGGGTATAGCGCTTGGCGAACGGGTAGGTGGCGGCCAGCGCCACGGCAACCAGGGACAGCAGGATGGTCAGGGTGTTCATCAGCAGCACCAGCCCGAAGGCTACCAGGCACAGCACCACGAACAGGGTGAGGGCCTCGCGCTCGCTGACCCTGCCCTGGGCCATGGGCCGATGCGTGGTGCGCTTCACGTGGCCGTCCACGTTGCGGTCGGCGAAGTCATTGATGACACAGCCCGCCGCACGCATCACCAGCACGCCGAGGACAAACACGGTGAACACCTTCGGGTCCGGGAACCCCTCGGCGGCCAGCCACAGCGCCCAGAGCATGGGCCAAAGCAGCAGGAAATTACCGATGGGGCGGTCCAGCCGCGCCAGTCTGGCGTACTGGAGCAGGCGATCGGCGACGAAAGCGGTGTTCATGCTCTTGCGCTCTCCCGGATTGGTGCGTTCTCGCAGCCATGGTCCTGCCCGCTGAACAGAGGCGGCAGAAACACCTCGGCGACCAGCAGCGGCTGACCGCGCAGGTAGTGCACCACGCGCCGCGTCCAGCACCCCCGGAGCGTGGCGCCCAGCGCCGGCCCCAGCCGCCGTGCCAGCCAGTCACCTTCACGCAGGCAGGCCACCTCCATGGGCTCCCGACGACTGCCCACCCCACGGAACAGCAGCTCGCCCAGCGGCCGCGCGCCGAGGTGACGCAGGGCTTCGTTCCCCCGCACCAGCGATGCCCTCGGGATCACGGTGCGCGCGAGGATCAGCGGCCGGTCGGCGCAACACAACATGACCTCCCTGACCCAGGCCAGGTGACGGCGCCGGATATCAAGACGCCACGCCTCTTCCAGGGCGGGCCGGGCCCAGGCCTGAGCAACCAGCCGGACCCGGAACTCACCCGAACAGCGGGTCCGTAGCCGGGCCGTCAGGGAGCCGGTGTCCACCACCCAGTCGCGATAGGGTTGTGGCACGGCACTGCCTGGCCGACCGTCACGAACACGCCATTGTGCCGCGGGATTCAACGCGCCTGCCCCCAGGGTCTGAAACGGGCGGGCAGTATCGCATGCACCTGCGGGCCTTGCATCCCGGGGGCTTCAGACGCGCCCATAGCGGGCGGCTTCCCCCACCCAGCGGTCGATGAGCGCATGGGCATCGGCGGGGACATTCCGGAGCATATCGTCCGCGGCGCGCTGGACGGGGGCAATGAGGTCACCGTCGCGGACCAGGTCGGCGACCTTGAGCTGCCAGGCGCCGGTCTGCCGCGTTCCCAGGAGCTCGCCGGGGCCACGGATCTCCAGGTCCCGGCGAGCGATCTCGAAACCATCACCGGACTCACGCAGCACCGCCAACCGGGCGCGGGCGGTGTCGCTGAGCGGCGCGTGATAGAGCAGCACGCAGCTGCTCGCCGCCGCGCCGCGACCGACTCGACCCCGCAATTGATGGAGCTGGGCCAGGCCCAGACGCTCGGGGTTCTCGATGACCATGAGGCTGGCATTGGGTACGTCCACACCCACCTCGATGACCGTGGTGGCCACCAGCAGATCCACCTCACCCGCGGCGAACACCTTCATGGCCGCATCCTTGTCCGCGGCCCGCAGGCGGCCGTGCACCAGGCCGACCCGCAGTTCCGGCAGCGCCGCCTGCAGAGCCTCCGCGGTATCGGCAGCCGCCTGGGCCTGCAGGGCGTCGGACTCCTCGATCAGCGTGCAGACCCAGTAGGCCTGCCGGCCTTCACGACATGCGTTGGCGACACTGGTCATCACCTCGTCACGCCGGCTGTCGGGCACGGCAACGGTGGTGACCGGGCTGCGCCCCGGGGGCAGTTCATCGATGACCGAGACATCCAGGTCGGCGTAGGCGGTCATGGCCAGGGTGCGGGGGATGGGCGTGGCGGTCATGATCAGCTGGTGGGGCTGGGCCCGTTCGGAGTGCCCCTTCTCCCGCAGCGCAAGGCGCTGGTGGACCCCGAAACGGTGCTGTTCGTCGACCACTACCAGGCCCAGTCGCCGGAACACCACTTCCTCCTGGAACAGGGCATGGGTCCCCACCGCCACCTGGGTATCGCCGCCGGCCAGGGCCTCCAGCGCCTGCCGACGCTCCCCTGCCGCCATACGGCCCGACAGCCAGGTGACAGTCACTCCCAGCGGTTCCAGCCAGTCCCGGAAATTGCGGTAGTGCTGCTCTGCGAGCAACTCGGTGGGCGCCATGATGGCCGTCTGCATGCCGCTCTCCACGCAGCGCAGCGCCGCCAGCGCGGCGACCACTGTCTTGCCGGAGCCGACATCCCCCTGCACCAGTCGCAGCATCGGGGCCCGACTGGCCATGTCGGCAGCCGTTTCCCCGTCGACTCGCACCTGGGCCGCTGTCAACGCAAAGGGCAGGCCGTCGGTGAACGCCGCGGTCAGACGCCCGTTGCCCCGAAGCACAGGCGCCGCTGCCTGAGCCCGCAGGGTGTGGCGCTGCAGCCGCAGGGTGAGATGGTGGGCCAGGAGTTCCTCAAGGATCAGTCGCCTGCGGGCGGGATGGTCCGGCGCCTCGAGGGCGCCCAGGGAGATCCCGGATGGCGGCCGATGCAGCGTGGTCACGGCCTCGAGAAAGCCGGGCAACTGCCATTGCCGACGCAGAGGTTCGGAAAGCAGCTCCGGCGGCGGCACCTGGGCGATCCAGGTCAGGGCCTGTTCGGTGAGACGGCGCAGCGAGCTCTGGTTGAGCCCCTGGGTCGTGGGGTAGACCGGCAGAAGACCGTCACCCTGATCATCGTCGTCGACACCGATCTCCAGCTCCGGGTGAATGATCTGCAGCCCTGCGGGACCTTCCCGCACCTCTCCGAAACAGCGCACGCGGGTGCCGCGCGCCAGCCGCTTCTGCTGCGACGGGTGGAAGTGGAAGAACACCAGGGTGAGCCCACCCGTGCCGTCGGTAAGGCGGCACAGCAGGCGCGAACGCCGCCCGCCGGCAACCTCGGAGAGTTCCACTGTACCGCTGGTCAGCGCCTGCTCCCCCGGCCGCAGCTCGCCGATGCGGCGCACCCGGCTGCGGTCCTCGTAGCGCAGGGGCAGGTGCAGAAGCAGGTCCTGCACCGAATGGATGCCCAGGTTCGTCAGCCGCTCCGCCTGGCGGGCGCCGACACCGCGCAGTGCGGTGACGGGCTGCCCAAGCGCGCTGACATCCCTGTCGGCGGCCATGGCCGTCAGCCCTTGCTGCGCACCAGCACGGCATCCATCTCCACGCCTGCGCCCTTGGGCAGACTGGCGACGCCAAGGGCCGCGCGGGCCGGATAGGGCTCGTCGAAGTGCTCTTCCATCATCTCGTTGACCAGACCGAAGTTGCCGAGATCGGTGAGATAGATATTGAGCTTGACGATATCCGCAAGCCCGGCATCGGCGGCCTCACAGACTGCACGCAGATTGTTGAAAACCTGCTCGACCTGGGCCCGGATGTCACCGCGCACCAGATCCATACTCTCGGGTTCCAGCGGAATCTGTCCCGAGAGATACACCGTGTCACCGACCCGAACGGCCTGGGAATAGGGGCCGATGGCTGAAGGCGCCCGATCCGTGTGGATCACTTCCCGCGTCATGATGTGAGTCCTCTCCTGCGTCGAAATAAAGACGGACTGGAAAGCCAGGGAAACGCTGAACAGCGCCGGCGTGCCTCTGCGCTTCCGGTGCCGCACCGGCGGCACCCGGTCAAGGTATCAGAAAGCGGTGCCCGCTGTAGTGCATCGCGACGCCTCATTAATCGCACGTACTTCCGGGACGGGACACTAGTTGCTGATGCCGATGAGCAGCGGATCGTGGTCCGACGACCGATACGGTGTGCCGCGTACCTGCGGAGCATCGCCGAGGCGCCCCTGGTACTCGAACACCGGCGGCTCGTCGGCGTTGATGTGCCAGACTTCGGTGCCGGCGACCCGCTCCGCCATGGAAGGGGTCGCCAGGGCGTAGTCCAGCGTCCCGGACGCGCCGCGGAATACATAGCTGTATTGTCGCTCGGCCGGCAGGTGGCGGGCCACCAGGTTGCGGAATCCACTCTCTTCCAGCAACCGGATGGGGTCTTCGTCGGCATAGCTGTTGAAGTCCCCAAGCAGCAGCACGTCATCGACACCGTGCTCCGCGGCCCCGTCGCTGACGAACTCCCGCAGCGCGCGCGCCTGAGCCGTCCGCCGCTCGTTCCAGCAGCCCTGGCCACGATCCACGTCACCGCTGTCCGGGCAGCGGGTCTTGCTCTTGAAATGCACCACGGCGGCCAGGAACGGCTCGCCGCCGGGGGCACGGAACACCGCCGCCTGCGGTGGCCGATGGTGCACGGCGCGGTCATCACGAAACGGCCCCGCCACCAGTTCCAGCCGTTCGGGACGGTAGGCGAGGCTCACCTTGATGGCATCACTGCCGGCATCGCCGGCGGACAGCCCCCGGTACGCGGGGCCGGGTACCGCATCACTGGCACGCCGTACCAGATCAGCCAGCGCCGCGGGGTCATTCTCCACTTCCACCAGCCCCAGCAGATCCGCTTGCAGTCCGGCCAGGGCGGGCAACAGGCGTTGGCGCTGGCGTTCCAATTCGGCCTCATTGGACGCGCCGCGCTCGCCCAGGGTCAGGAAATAGTTCTCGACGTTGAACGCAGCGGCGCGGACGTCCCCGCCCACGTCAGCGGGGACATCCGGCCGCGGGTTGGCCGTACGGAACTCCGGTGCCTCCACCGGATGCAGCCGCCAGTCGTCAAAGGCGTAGGTCACGATGCCGGTGACCGGGTGCAGGCGGTCACCCACCCGGCGGGTCCCGGAATCCGCGTCGAGGTAGGGCGCGGGCTCCGGATCGGACCGGTAGCTGCCATCATCCAGCAGAAGGACCGGCTCGATGTCGTCCCCGCTACGCTCGCGGAATCGCCGCTCGGGAGCAAGTTTGAGCGTCCCGAACCGGCCCAGATGGTAGTTGCCGGTGACCACCATTTCATCTGGATAGCGAACCAGCAGCCCCTCCATCACCGGGCGATCCGCCTCCGCCAGGGGCAGTTCCAGGGGCACCGGCTCCGCGGTCTGTCGCGCTCCGCAGCGGCGCACACCATCCACGTAGCCGATCTGCGGTCGCCCGTGAAAGCGGTCAGCGGTGCCAGTCACCTGCAGGCGGGCACCGGGTCGCACCCGCTCCCGGACGGCGCCATCGAGCCCCGGCGCGTAGACGAACACCGCCGCGGGACCATCACTGCCGCGGCTGCTCTGCAGGAAAAAGCCATTCAGGGCGTCGGCGCCGAGGAACACTCCGGTGACGGTGCCCTCCACCGTGACCGGCTCACCCTCCGCAACGGCATCGCTCCCCTGGCCTGTCGCGGCGGCCACGGTATGGGGATGGCGCTGGCAGGAATCGGCGGCATCGCCGAAAACGAGATAGCTGACAAGCAGTGCGGCCAGGCCGCATGTCCACAGCACGTCCTTGCGCTTGAGCCATTGCGGCACGTTCCTCACTCCCTGACTGGCAGTCTGACTTACCCCTTGACGCGGGTGATCCGCAGCACGCTGTTGAGCA
>SKYZ01000101.1 GCA_007127625.1 Aquisalimonas sp.
CCGGCTTGTCCGAACCCTGGTGCCCCAGCCGGCTTGCCTGATCCAGCCGCGGATGGTTGTCCAGGAACTCCCGGTGGACGTCCGGCAGGGCATCCAGCGCCCGAATGGTGCCCGTCAGGGCGTAGACAGCGGCCAGCACGTCTCCGGTATGCGCCGTCTCCGAGATGGTGTGCATGTTGCGGATGGGGAAGCCGATGGAGGTGGCGGCGCAGTCCACGGCGGCCAGCACGCCCGCCATGCCGTCTGTGCCGGTATCCGCGCCCACCATGTCCCGCTGCATGGGAATGTCTTGCTCCTTCGCCGTGCTCTCGATGACGCGGTTGAGCTGCTCGCTGGCGATGGACCCCACGGACATGGTGAACCCCTTGCCCATTTCCAGCGGCGCCAGGCGCTTATCGCCCATGCCCGGTGCAGCCACGTAATCGTGGTTCACGTCCACGCCGATGAGCGCGTCGGGCTTGAGCTCGCCGGCCATCACGCGGCTGCCCAGGCGTCCGATCTCTTCATAGGTTGCCATGGCGAACAGCACACGGACCTTCTCGGTGCCACCTGCTTCGGCAATCAGCCGTGCAATCTCGGCGGTCACGAAGCAGCCCAGGCCGTTGTCCAGATAGGCCCCATAGAAGGTGTCCGGGCTGAAGCCGGGCCGGATGGGCCGGTCCAGGATGATGGAATCCCCGGGCCGAACGCCCAGGTTCTCCACCTGCTGCTTCTTGTTCTCGCCGTGGATCTGCAGATCCAAGTACATCTGCTCCTTGGTTACGCCCTTCTTGCCGGTGCGCACTGCTTCGTCGGCGAAATGGATGGCGCCCAGAGCCTCGATGGTGCCACCTTCGATGACACGGTAACTGCCGGGGTTCTCCGGGTCCTCGCTGAACAGCTTGACCTCGTGGCCGATGAGCACCGTGGGCAGGAAGGAGTCGGTATTGATCCAGATCTTGCCGTCATCGCCGATGGAGCGAACCTGCATGCGGATCTTGTCGGCGTGGCCGATGATCATCACCTTGAACATGTCGTCGCGGCCCGGGTGGGTGTCCAGCACCACGCCGGCATGGCCCTTGAACTGGTGCAGATGCCAGTCCTTCGGCGTAACACGATCGAAATAGGGCTTCAGCACGCCATAGGTCATGGCGCCTTCCAGACCGATGGGACTGGGTGCGGCGAGAATCTCGCGCATCAGGTTGAACTGCTGCTCCGGCATGGGAGCCGCCCAGGGCTGCTTGTTGTCGCTCATTTGCTCACTCTTTGGCTTGGTTTGCGGGTCACTCCGTGCTGCCAGTCTGACAGATTCCGGGCCCACCTGTGGACAGCCTTTACCGAAGCAGGCACGCTCGTCGCTCGGCAGGCGCGGAGAATTTCACGCCCATGAGCATACAACGCTTCCTCGCGGTGCTGGCACTGAGCCTCGGCCTGGGTGCATGTGCACAACCCGGCGGCCCCGAGCAGCAGGCGGCCGGCAACGACCCAAGCGCCTGGAATCACCAGTCGGCCCCGCAGTGGCAGGCGGCGGGGCTATCCACCCAGCCGCGCATGCAGGCGCTGCGCGATGCCATGCCCGATGAGCTTGGCCACACCCCGGAGGCCACCGACTGGCAGCCGGTACGCGAGGAGCACCCGGCCGGCGAGCTCGTGGACGACGAGACAGTCGCCGACACGCCGGCGGAACTGCTGGCACGTGTGGCCGACGCCCTGCCGGAGAACCGTTTCCTGGGCAAGGACATCTGGGAGCAGACCCGCCGACTGCTCCGCCACGACGAGGGCCACGCCGAAGGCGTGGTGCTGCACTGGGGCATGAAGGATGATGCCCTGGCAGGCCGGGACTACCGGCTGCACATGAAGCCCGACGACGGGGGATGGAGGCTCATCGCCGTGGACACGCGACTGCAGTGCCGGCGGGGGATCAGCGACGAGGGGATCTGCCAGTGACCCCGGAACGACGGCAGGAGCTGCTGGCCGGAGGGGCGCTGAGCGCCGCGGTCCTGTTCTGGGCCGGCAACGCGGTGGTAGGCCGCGGAGTGGTGGGCGAGATTCCGCCCATTGCGCTGTCGTTCTGGCGCTGGGTGTTCGCCCTGCTCCTGCTGCTGCCCCTGGCCTGGCCGCACCTGGGACGCTCCCTGCCCGCAATCCGCCAGCATATCGTGCTGCTCACGGTGCTCGGCGTTCTCAGCGCGGGGCTGTTCAACACCCTGCTCTATGGCGCTGCCGTCACCACCACGGCGGTGAACATTTCCCTGATCAACGCCACCATGCCGGTGGTCATTGCCTTTGTCGCCTGGATCAGCGCCACCGAGCGCCTGACCCGCCGGCAGGCGCTGGGCCTTGCCATCGCGCTGCCCGGCGTGGTGACCATCGTCGCCCAGGGCTCGCTGGAGCGGCTGTTGTCGCTGACTCTGGCGCCGGGGGATCTGCTGATGCTGGTGGCGATCACCTCCTGGGCCCTCTATTCGGTGGTGCTGCGGCGCAATCCGCTGGGCCTGCATCCCGTGGTCCTGCTCACCGC
>SKYZ01000369.1 GCA_007127625.1 Aquisalimonas sp.
GTAACCGCTCCACGAACCCCATCTGTTGAGCGGATTGTGGTTCCGCGACACTGAGCCTTCCAGATTGATGGGAGGCTTGGAGCATGTGGTTATCCCCAGTACGCGCCCGCTGGTTGGGCCATTTGTATCACGCCCATGCCTTGGGGTTGTCGCTGAGTGCGTATGCCCGGCGCCAGGATGTCTCGCTGGCCGAGTTGATGGACTGGGAGCGCCGGCTGCATGAGGCCGGAGTTCCGGTTCCGGAGCGTCACCGTCCCGCACGGTTCGTCGCCGTGGAGGTGGTGGCATGATCCGGCCCGGGAGCGATGTCGCTGTTTATCTGTGCCGCGAGCCCGTGGATATGCGTAAGTCGATGGACGGATTGTCTTTGCTCGTCCAGGAGGTCATGGAGTGCGACCCGTTCACCGCGGCGGTGTTCGTGTTCTGCAACCGGGCGCGGGACAAGGTGAAGATCCTGTTCTGGGAGCGCAACGGCTTCGTGGTCTGGTACAAGCGCCTCGAGCAGGAGCGGTTCAAGTGGCCGGAGTGCGGCGAAGGGGATCGGCTCACGCTCTCGGGCCAGGAGCTCAACTGGCTGCTCGACGGCATCGATATCACCCGCATGCAGCCGCACAAAGCGCTGCATTTTCAATCGGTTGGATGAAAATTATGCTCGCCTTAAGGTTGGCATTTTGGTACAATTGCCCGCATGAAACGGGCCGATACCAACACGTTGCCATCCAGTTCCGATCTCCAGCGTGAGCTCGACGAGCAGCGCGCCCTGGTCGAACGCCTCCAGGCCCAACTCGCCGAGAAGGAGGCCGCGTGGGCGGCGGAGAAGCGCTCGCTGTTCGAGCAGATCCGGCTGCTGCTCGATAACCGCTTCGGCCCCTCCACCGAGAAGTACAGCATCAAGCAGCAGGACATGTTCTTCGACGAGGCCGAGAGCCTGGCCGATGACCCTGGCGAGGAAGAAGACGCTGACGACAGCGTTGGCGAGGATACCCAGTCAGCCCCCAGTGGCAAGCGCCGCAGGGGCGGGCGCGCCCCGCTGCCACCGGAGCTGCCCCGCGTGGACATCGTCCACGACCTCCCCGAGGACGCGCAGCAGTGTGCCTGCGGCTGCGGTGCACTCACCCGTATCGGTGAGGAAGTCACCGAGCAGCTCGACATCATCCCGGCCCAGATCCAGGTGCTGCGCCACGTGCGCCTCAAGTACGCCTGTCGGGCGTGCGAGGACGGCGTACAGATCGCCGATCTGCCGCCGCAGCCGCTGCCGAAGAGCAACGCAAGCCCCGGGTTGCTCGCCTATATCGCCACCGCCAAGTACCAGGACGCACTGCCGCTGTACCGCCAGGAGCAGGTCTTCAAACGACTGGGCCTGGAGTTGCCACGGAACACGCTCGCCCGCTGGATGGTGGAGATGGGCGCGCTGCTCGCGCCACTGGCCGAGCGCATGCGCGCCCATCTGCACAATGCGGAACTCATCCACATGGACGAGACCACCGTGCAGGTGAACACCGAGCCCGGGCGGGCCGCCTCCAGCACCTCGTACATGTGGGTCCAGCGCGGCGGGCCGCCTGGCGCCGAGGTGGTGCTGTTCGACTACGACCCCAGTCGCTCAGGCCAGGTCCCGCGCCGTCTACTGGACGAGTATGGCGGCATCCTGCTCACCGATGGCTACGAGGGCTATGCCCAGGTCGTGCGTGACAATGCCATCACCCATGCCGGGTGCTGGGCGCATGCGCGCCGCAAGTTCAAAG
The DNA here is from genome assembly GCA_007127625.1 of Aquisalimonas sp. Taxonomy (GTDB): domain Bacteria; phylum Pseudomonadota; class Gammaproteobacteria; order Nitrococcales; family Aquisalimonadaceae; genus Aquisalimonas. The sequence continues at coordinate 1,743 of SKYZ01000369.1, forward strand.
AGGCCCAAAAGGTCCAGCCCAAGGGCAAGACCGGCAAGGCCGACCGGGCGCTGGCGTCCATCGGCAAACTCTACCGCGTGGAACGCGAAGCGCAGGGCCTGCCCGTCGAAGAACGCGAACGCCTGCGCGCCACGCACAGCCGGCCGCTGATCGAGGATCTGCGCCAGTGGCTGGACCAGTCCCTGGAGAAGGTGCCGCCGAAGACCGCCATCGGCAAAGCCGTGCACTACCTGCATGGGCAATGGCCACGGCTCACGCGCTTCCTGGAGGATGGTCGCATCCCGCTGGACAACAACCCCGCGGAGAACGCCATTCGGCCGTTCGTGGTGGGGCGCAAGAACTGGCTTTTTAGCCACACGCAGCGGGGTGCCCAGGCCAGTGCCACGATCTACAGCGTCATCGAGACGGCCAAGATCAACGGCCTGGAGCCCTACGCGTATCTGCTCGAGGTGTTAAAGAACCTGCCGGCGGCGGCCAGCGATGAGGCCATCGAGCGACTGCTGCCGTGGCATCAGGATGAGAGCCTATACGCGCTCAAATCCGCTGGGTAGGTGCAGTTCCCGGATCGCTTACCCTTCTCCCACCGCTGGCGCTGTCGGGAAACACTGTGCAAGTGCTCCACACCAGCCTTGGAGAAGGCCTGCAACTCATTCTGTGCCCCCTGGGCTCGCTCAAAGGCCTGCTGGGCCTCCGTCTCCTCCTCGTCCAGCGCGGTCAGATGCTGGGCCAGCCGCTGAGCCTCTATATCCATGTCACGA
>SKYZ01000198.1 GCA_007127625.1 Aquisalimonas sp.
CAGATGGAGTGCCACCCATGCATTTACCTGTTTGGCCGGCACGCGTCGCCGGGTTTGTCGCGCTTCTGACAGCAACCGCGCCGATGGCCGGTGAGATTGTCTATGCGCCTGCGGACATCATCGACTGGGAACCGCATTCATTCGACGGCGAAACCCGCTACGAGCTGGTGGAGGTGGATGGCCGCGAGGCCGTTCACGCCCAGTGCACCGAGGGTACCGCCTCGGGACTGTTTCTCGAGGAAACCATCGATCTCGCAGAGACGCCGGTGGTCGAGTGGGAATGGCGGGTTGACGAGACGTTCAGCGGTATCGACGAGACCGTGAGGGCGGGGGACGACTATCCAGCGCGCCTGTACGCAGTCGATGAGCACCGCGTTCTCCGCTGGCGCACCCGTGCGCTCAACTACGTCTGGGCAAGCGAGATGGACAAAGGTGCCGACTGGGAGAATGCCTATGCCTCCCAGGCGCGCATGATTGCCATGCAGTCCGGACCACCCGAGGAGAGCGGGCAGTGGGTCACCGAGCGCCGCAACCTCCGAGAAGACTTCAAGGCCTTTCACGGTCGTGATCTGGATGAGATCGACGCCCTGGCGATCATGACCGACTGTGACGACGTGGGCGAGCCCATCGAGGCGTGGTACGGGGAGATCCGCCTGCTCGCCGAGTAAGCAGTGCCCCGTGCCGGATATTCGGGAAGTACGCATGTCCCGACGTCGCGTTCATGGGCACACTGGCAGCATATCGACGTTGACGGGAAGAATCTGATGGCAGGATACGGCAAACTGATCATGCGCATTGTGCTCGGCATCGGAGTTCTGGCGCTGCTGGTGCTGGGTTACCAGTTCCGCGGCGAACTCAATCCGGAGCTTCTGCAGCGGCGCCTGGACGATCTGGGCATGCTCGCCCCGTTTGCCTTCATGGCGGCGTACGCGGTTGCGGCAGTGGCTTTCCTGCCCGGGCTGGTCTTCACCATCGCCGGAGGGGTGCTGTTCGGGCCGGTTTTCGGCACGGTCTACAGCCTCACGGGAGCCACCGCCGGCGCGCTGCTGGCGTTCCTGGTGGCGCGGTATGCCGCGTCGGATCTGGTGGCCGCATACACCGGCGGGCGGCTGAAAAAGCTGATCGTCGGCGTCGAGCGCGAGGGCTGGCGGTTCGTGGCGTTCACCCGCCTGGTACCGATTTTCCCGTTCAACCTGCTCAACTATGCGCTGGGCCTCACGCGGATCGGGTTCATGCCCTACGCGATTGCGACCTTCATCTGCATGGCTCCGGGCGCCTTTGCCTATACCTGGATCGGACATGCGGGTGCCGAAACCGTGGCCGGCGGGCGCAGCGGCATCAACGCCATCCTCATCGCCCTGGGCCTGCTTGCGGCGGTGATCTTCCTGCCGCGCCTGGTCAAGCGCTTCAAACAGGACCCGACCTTGGACGTCGAGGCAGCGGATGATTCGACGCCCGCAACCGTGACTGCAGGTGAGAAAAACAATGACGGATAAGTTCGATCTGGTCGTGATCGGTGGGGGCGTCGGTGGTCTGGTGACGTCCAGCGTCGCCGGGCAGCTCGGGTTGAAAGTGGCGCTCATCGAGCGCGACGACAACCTCGGTGGCGACTGTCTCCACTACGGCTGCGTGCCCAGCAAGACGCTGATCCGCTCGGCCGAGGTGGCGCACCTGGCCGGGGAGGCCAAGCGGTACGGCGTCAATGCGTCCGCGGGCAGCACCGACCTCGGTGCGGTGATGGACCGGGTCGCCCGCGTGGTCGCCGGGATCCAGGAGCACGATGATCCGGATCGTTTCCGCTCCTACGGCGTGGACGTGATTTTCGGCGAAGGCCGGTTCGTCGATGCGCACACCGTCGCCGTGGGTGATCGGCGACTGTACGGCCGTCGCATTCTGATTGCCACCGGTTCGCGCCCCGCGGTGCCACCGGTGCCGGGCCTCGCCGAGGCAGACTACTGGACCAACGAGACGGTTTTCCGGCAGCGGGAGCTGCCACAGCGGCTGGCGGTGCTCGGCGGTGGCCCCATCGGCCTGGAACTGGCCCAGTCATTCTCGCGCCTGGGCAGCCAGGTGACCGTGATCGAAATGGCGGATCGCCTTCTGCCGCGGGAAGATCCCGAAATCACCGCGGAGCTTGAACGCCTGCTGGTGGACGAAGGCCTGGATATCCGGACGGGAACTGCGGTTACCTCCGTGGAAGGGCACGATGGCGACCACCGCTTGACCTGTCGTCATGAAGGGGCCGATCAGCACCTTCAGGTGGATCGCATTCTTGTCGCGGCGGGGCGGCAGCCGAACACGGATACGCTCGCCCTGGAAAATGCCGGGGTCGAAGTGGAGAACAGCGGCATAACCGTGGATGCGCGCATGCGCACCAGCGTCAAGCACATCTTCGCCGTGGGTGATGTCTGCGGCCCGTACCCGTTCACCCACGTGGCCGAGTACCAGGCCGGGGTGGTGATCGCCAACGTTGTGTTCAAGCTGCCCAAGCGGGCCAACTATCGGGTGATACCGTGGGTGACCTACACCGCCCCGGAGCTTGCCCATGTAGGCATGACCGAGGAGGCGGCCCGGGCGGCAGGGCATCACGTGGAGGTCGCGCGCTTCCGCTTCAGTGATGTGGACCGTGCCCTGGCCGAAGGCAGCACCGGTGGGCTTCTGAAGCTGGTGGTGCACAAGAAGCGCATTCTGGGGGCAACCGTACTCGGTCCGCACGGCGGCGAACTGATCCATGAACTGGTCCTGGCCATGCAGGCCGGGGTGAAGATCGGCCACCTGTCCGGTGCGGTGCATGCCTACCCGACCCTGGCTCAGATTCACCGGCGGGCCGTGAACACGCTGTATGCCGACAAGCTGTATTCGACGGGGACCCGGCGGCTGGTCAGCTGGCTGCACCGTCTCTTGCCATAAAGGAGATGGAGGCTGGCGGCAGTACAATGAGGGCGATTCATGGCTGAAGCGGCGACCGCACGTTCCACGCTTCGATCCCCCGGCTTCTCGCTGGTGGGTCATGCGCTGACCTTTGCGGTGTATATCCTGCTGGCGCTCTGGGCGGCGGAGTTCACCTTCGACAAGCCGGAAGTGCCGCTGATCTGGCCGGCGACAGGTGTCGCCCTGGCTGCCATCTGGCGCTTCGGGTACGGCGTCACCGTCACCGTGTTCGTGGCATCGCTGATCGCGCATCTGGCGCTGGACTTCATTTTCCTCGACGCGACGCTCATGGCCGTCGGCAATGCCGCCAGTGCGGTACTGGGTGCATGGCTCCTGGCGCGGCTCGGGTTCCGCGGTGATCTGAGCACCCTTGGTGATCTGTACCGGCTGGCGGGCGTGGGCGTGGGCGTCACGGCGCTGTTCAGCGGTTTCGGGGGCGCGCTGGTTGCGGTCGGGCTGAGTCCCGACCTGGCCAAGGCGGTGCTGCTCTGCTGGCTGGCTGACGCCATGGGTGTGGCGCTGTTCGCGCCCCTGTTCGTGAGTCTCCGGAAGGAGCGTTTCGCCGCCGGCCGCTGGCTGGCGGTGACCGGTGCGTTGCTGCTGGTCGCCGGTATCACCCTGACCATTTACTCCAACTGGATCCCGGATCAGATCGCGCTGCCGTTGTCCTATGCGGTGTTCCCCATGGTCATGCTGGTGGCGCTGCGCTTTCCGCCCTGGGTGGCTGCCGCTGCGATCATGGTGACCAGCCTGGTGGCTGTCCACTGCACCGCCATGGATAAGGGGCCGTTTGCCCAGGCCGGCATGGGACCCGACCTGCTCTCCCTGCATGCGCAGCTTGCGCTGCTGGCGATCACCGGGCTGGCCTTGGCGGCCCTGAGGCAGGAGCGTCTCGCGGCGGAAGCCCGCGCGCGACAGCATCTGCATACCCTGGCCCGTGCCGGGCGGGTTAACGCCATGAGTGCACTGGCGGCAGGGATCGCCCACGAGATCAATCAGCCGCTGTGCGCGGTCAGTAGTTACGCCCAGAGTGCGAATCGGCTGCTCAAGCGCGGTGCCGACGCGGGGGAGCTGCAAATGCCCCTGGAGCGGATCGTTGCCACGGCGGACCGGGCATCCGACATCGTCCGGCGCATGCGCGGTTTCCTCGCGGAGGGAGACACCGAGGACGAACTGGTGGACCTGAATCAGCCTGTGGGCGAGGCCTGTGGGCTGATGCGCCCGGAGTTCCGCCGGCGCGAAGTGGAACTCCGGCTCGAACTGGCGCCGGAGCGCGTGTGCGTCTGCGTTGAGCCGCTGGGCATGCAGCAGGTGGTTGTGAATCTGGTGCAGAATGCTCTGGAATCCGTTGATGCAGCCGGCAACGCGGCCCGCCGCTGGGTGAGCGTGCGCACGTCCGTGATGCCCGACGGCCGGAACGTCTGCCTGACCGTCACCGACGGTGGACCGGGCCTGGCCAACCCCGGCGACGAGGCGCTGTTCGAGCCGTTCATTACCACGCGTCGCTCGGGGATGGGGCTGGGGCTGTCCATCGCCCGCTCCATCGTCGAGGCGGAGGGTGGCCGTATCCGTGCGACCAACGAGCCGGGTGCAGGCGCCCGTTTCGATATCCTGTTGCCGTTGAATCGGGACGGCTGCGAAACCGATGGAGGTGGGGAATGACTGAGGCCGTCTACCTGGTGGACGATGATGGCGATGTGCGGGATGCGATGGTCTTTTTGCTTGAGAGCGAAGGGTTCCCGGTACAGGCCTTCGCTGAACCGCAACCGATGCTGGATGCCCTGGACAGCAGTAGCCGGGGTTGTCTGATTCTGGATGTGCGCCTGCCACAGATGGATGGCCTGCAGCTGCTGGAGGCCCTGCGTGAGCGTTCCGTGGACATGCCGGCCATCTTCATTTCCGGCCACGGCGACATCCCGCTCGCGGTGCGTGCCGTGCAGGCGGGAGCCCTGGATTTCCTGGAAAAGCCCTTCCGCGACGAAGTTCTGTTGGAGAAGGTCAGCAACGGTCTGGAACTGGACAGGCACGCCCGGGAGAGTCACTCCGAGAGACATGCCGTGGAGCAACGATTGCATGAATTGACCCCCCGTGAGAAGGAAGTCATGGAGGGTATGCTGGAGGGCAAGCTCAACAAGATCATCGCTTCGGACCTGGACGTCAGCGTGCGCACCGTGGAGGTCCACCGCGCAAACGTGCTGGACAAACTCCACGCCCGCAACAGTTCAGATATGGTGCGGATGGTGTTATCCACTGACCGCTATCGTGACTGGTTGTTGTAGGGTCTGAATGGTATGTGCTCCCGAGGTCGCAGGCGCCATTTCTTGAATCCGACACCTATGCGAAGTGCAAGAATCAAAAAAAACCCACCCGAAGGGTGGGTCAATATGGGGAATGCAGAGCACAGCGCTCTGGCATCATAAGATGCTCGTTTGAAGGGCATTACATTGATTCCCTCCGATGTATTCAGTTTTGCGCATTCGGGGGGCTTCTTCCATTCGCGGTTGTACGTAATTCCGGTCTCGCCTTGCGGGAATTTTTCAGCGTTTACCGGGCGCATCCGTAGAATCACGTAGAGAGGCATGCACCGGACAGTGGCTACACTCTGGATATCGATGTTCCAGGAAGTCCGCTTCTTAGGAAAACGCTGACCAAGGCGTCATTGCGAGGCGTGCAGCGACGAAGCAATCTCTTGGTCTCTCGGTGTCGCTGGGCTTGTGGATTGCTTCTCTGCGCTCGCAATGACGATGATCCGCTCAATCAGCGTTTCCTTCGGAGCGGATTGCCTCGACCCATGGTATTTCATAGGGGCTAAAGCCGTTCTCCAGGGCGGGTTTGACGATCTGGAAAAACGGGGAAATGTCGAAATCACGGGGCGTGAACAACGTGTGATGCCGCGGCCGGGCGGTCATCTGCGAGTGATTGGGGACCCCGCTGCACGGGGTGGGCCAATGTTCCATGACCGGCAGGATGGGATAGTGGACGCTCTGGAACGCCTGAGCGATCAGCGACGAGCAGATGGCGCGCGTTGGCTCCCCGCTGCCCAGGGTGAGCAGACGGCGCCGCCAGCGTGTCGGCACCGGAGGGGCAGGAAACAGATAACGTGCCAGATCGATGATGTGGCGAAGATCGTACTGGTTACCCACACGCCGCTCCATGTACTGAATAACGGCCTGGAGATCGTGGTCGGATAGCGATACCGGACGGCAGAGTCGGGTGTGATAACCGCCGTAGAGGTCCAGGGAAATGCTACGGACACCCTCGCTGACGTCGGCCTCGACCAGGCGTGGGCGAGATCCGCCGCGGGTGCACAGCGCGGCATGGGACCAGGTGGACTGCGTCAGGTACTTGATGGCCGTGCTGAAGCGGCTGGTGCCCTCGACAAGCAGCACATCTCCCGGGCGGATCGCCCGCGTCAGAGCGCTGATGTCGGAGGTCGGGCCGTCGCTGAGTCCCGGTCGATCACAGGACAGGAAACGTGCAAGGCCGTGCCCGATACGCTGACGTAGCCCCATCAATCACCTCCGCATGCCGGTGGCTGCTAACAACCAACCTACGCTGGACCCCTTGTTCCGGGACATTGTGGAGACTACGCATGACTCAGATGCCCGAGCCCCTTGTCAGTGACGAACCCGTATCCCCCGAGCGGCTTCTGCAGCTGGTCAACGAAGCCACGGCGCCGGTGACCGGTGACGATTTCTTCCGCTCACTGGTGGGCCGCCTCGCGGAGCTCCTGGGAGTCGACTCGGTGTTGCTGACCGAGTGCCAGCAGCAACCCTCCACCTGGGTGCGCACCCGCGCTTACTGGCACGGGGGTGGCTTCATCGAGGACATCAGCTTCGACGTCATCGGGACACCCTGTGAGGATGTGGTCGACGGTGGCCGATTCTGCTTCTATCCAAGAGGGCTGCATGAGGTCTTTCCGGAGTGGAGCGCCGAGGAGGGAGGCGTCGAGAGCTTCATTGGCATTCCCGTGTACGGAAAGGATAACCAGGGCGTGATCGGTCATATCGCGATTTTTGATCACGCGCCCATGGAAGAAGAACGGGTGGTTGAGTCCGTGTTTCGTATTATCGCCGCACGCGCCGGTGCGGAGTTGCAGCGCCTGCAGATCGAGGCAGCCTTGCGCGCAAGCGAGGAGAAGTATCGGCTGCTGGTGGAGAATCAATCCGACATGATCGTCAAGACCGATCCCACTGGCAATCTGCTGTTCGCGAGCCCGTCTTTCTGTCGTGCCCTGGGTGTACGGGAAGAGGATCTGGTGGGGACCCTGTTCCCGCCGCTGGCCGCATGCCCTGAGTTGCAGCAGCAGTGGGCGGCGCTGAGCAGTGCGACGCGGGAGGCATGCTTTGAAGCAGCGCTGCAGAGCGTCGACGGTGAGCGAATCGTTGCCTGGACGGCGCGGGCGGTGCCCCTGGAGCGCTTCGCCGGCGGCTGCTTCGCGGTGGTGGCGTCCGGGCGTGACGTGACCGATCAGCGTCAGGCGGAAAATGCCGCCCGGATGCACCTCCAGGAGCTGGCCCAGGTGTCACGGCGTGGCTCCATGGGCGAGATGGCATCCGCCCTTGCCCATGAACTGAATCAGCCCCTGACCTCCATCGTCAGTTACGCCCAGGCATGTCGCAGGCTTCTGCAGCGCGACGATGATGTGCGCACGCAGGTGCTGGAGGGAGTGGACCGCATCCTGGCCACTGCCGACCGCGCCACGGGCATCGTGCGCAGCCTGCGCCAGTACGTGAAACAGCGGAAGGGCGAGCAGGTGTCCCGTGACCTGCGGGCCTTGATCGACGAGGCGGCCCACCTGCTGAAGAGCCAGAGTCGTCACGCCGGGGCGAGGCTGTCCCTGGACATTCCGGACGATCTGCCCGCCGTTCATGTGGACGGCATTCAGATTCAGCAGGTGCTCATGAATCTGGTGCGTAACGGGCTCGAGGCGATGGTTGCGGCGCCCTTGCGGGGTCAGCCGGTGATAGAAATCCGGGCGCGCAACCTGTTGGACGAAGGGGTGGTGCTGGAGGTGCGGGATAACGGGCCCGGCATCGCGCCCGAGATGGCGGAAACGCTCTTCGACCCGTTTACGACCAGCAAGGAGGACGGCATGGGGATTGGCCTGTCGCTTTGCCGTTCCATTATCCGGGAGCATGGCGGGGAGCTGCGTGCTGATAATGCGCCTGAAGGTGGTGCCGTTTTCCGGATAACATTACCGCCGGTCACGGAGACCTGACGATTCTCTTGGCGAGGTCGTTCGCAGCGCTCCGGAGCTGGTTCCGCTGCCACGGAGCGCGTTTGGGTTCGGGGATGTTCCTGTCATTCGGCTGCCGTCGCGTTTCCCTCATTGGTGGCCTCTGACCGGTTCGGTCCGGTGGCGTAGCGGCTTCGGCAGGAACCCGTACTCCTGCAGTCGGCGTTCGGTCTCGGTGAGTTCGGTATCGACCTGCTGGCGCACGAACTCGTAGCGGGTTGTGACCCGCATCTCCGGCCGGGCGAACCCGTAGTCCATGAGCCTCTGTTCGGTGATGGTAACCGGCCTGGCAGGTTCACGGTCGACAACCGTCGAGGGCGTTATGGGCGGAGGCAGAAACCCGTAATCGATGAGTCGCTGTTCGGTGGATTGCGCCGACGCCTGGCTGGCGCCGACGGCAAGCCCGATCAGGGCAATGGCAATGGGCCGTGTGTTCATGGCTGATCACCTCTCTGGATTGGAGCGGCTGGCAGTCGGAACTGTTTTCCTGACTGCCGGAGTCCAGATTAGAGGGATCGAGTCACTGCCGGTATTGGAAGCTCTACGTACGTAAGAGCCGTACCGGAAAGTACAGATCTTTTAAGGAAACAACAAGTCGTCATTGCGAGGAGCGAAGCGACGAAGCAATCTCTTGATCCCTCGTAGTCGCTGGGCTTGTGGATTGCTTCGCTACGCTCGCAATGACGATGATCCGTTGATTCAGCGTTTCCCTAACCGGATGAGGTGCTGTCACTGAAAGCGTCCGCGCGACGGTCCGGCTCTGTCGCGCCTGCTGCCGGCAGTGACAGGACGAAGCGGGCGCCGTGCTCCGCTTCGCGGTCCTGCCACAGCGCCCCGTCGTGGCTTTCAATGATGGACCGGCAGAGCGAGAGGCCGATGCCCATGCCCTGGGGCTTGCTGCTGACGAACGGTTCGAACAGGCGTTGGGCGATTTCGGGGGAGATGCCGGGGCCAGTATCCTGCACGCTGACCCGTACCGCACCGTCTCCGGCGTCCTCCGTGCGGATGGTCAGGGTGCGCTCACGAATCGGGACCTCCTGCATTGCCTCCATGCCATTCCGGGCCAGGTTGAGGATCACCTGCTGCACCAGGATCCGGTCCACCAGCGCCGGCGGCAGGGCAGGGGAGTGCTCCAGCACCAGTTTGATGGAGTGGTGCCGCGCTTCCGGGCCCAGCAGGGTGCGGCATTCTTCCAGTAGCGCGACCAGATCCGTTTCCTCCCGGGACGGGGCGTGGGTCTTTACGTAATCCCGCAGCTTGCCGACGATGCGTCCCGTGCGCTCGGTGCCCTTGAGAATGTTCTCCAGCGCGTGCCGGAGGCGATCACGGGGTAGTGGATCCCGGTCCAGCAAGCGTAGTGCGCTGCGGCAGTACGTCGATATGGAGGTCAGGGGCTGGTTGATCTCGTGGGACAGGGCCGAGGCCATTTCCGACATGGACGTTCGCCGGGCGACTGCCGCAAGTTCGCTGAGATAGCGCCGCGCCTCTTCCCGGGCCTGGACCTCCCGGCTGATATCCCGGGAAAAACTCACCAGGTACTCGTCCTCGCCGGGCTGGACGAGTTCCAC
>SKYZ01000438.1 GCA_007127625.1 Aquisalimonas sp.
ACCGAGATCCCGTCCAGGAAGCAGCCCATGATCACGAAGAACACCACCAGCGCCGCCAGCAGCCAGTAGACCGAGAGATCCATCTGGCCAATCCAGGCGGCCAGCTCCCGCGGGATGCCCGTGTAGCCCATGGCCGTGGTCAGAAAGGCGGCGCCGGCGAGGATGAAGCAGATCATGCACGACGTCCGCGTCGCCCCGGTGAGGCTGTCCACGAATGAGCGCCAGGTGAGAGACCCGCTCAGGGCCGACAGCACCAATGCCCCCACGACTCCCAGGGCTGCCGCCTCATTGGGAGTGGCAATGCCGGCATAGATGGAGCCTATGACCAGCACGATCAGCACGATCACCGGGATGAGTCGTCCCGATCGACGGAGCTTCGTCAGGAACGATGTCGGCGGGTCCGCCGGTGGATTGCGGTTCGGGAACACCAGCGACCACAGAATCACGTAGCCCATCAGCAGGCCCACCAGCATGATTCCGGGCAACACACCGGCCATGAACAGCCGCGCAATGGAGACTTCGGCGCTGACACCGTAGACGATCAGGATGATGGACGGCGGGATCAGCAGGCCCAGCGTCGCAGAACCGGCCAGTGTGCCGATGACCATGTTGTCCGGGTACTGCCGGCGCCGTAACTCGGGTATGGACATGCGGCCGATGGTGGCCGCCGTGGCCGCCGACGACCCGGACACGGCCGCGAACACGCTGCAGCCGAGCACATTGACGTGCAGGAGTCTGCCCGGTACCCGCCGCAGCCAGGGTGCGAGGCCGGCGTACATATCCTCGGAGAGCCGCGAGCGGAACAGGATCTCCCCCATCCAGATGAACATCGGCAGCGCGGCCAGCGACCAGGACGAGATGGAGCTGTAGAGGCTGTTCGCCAGCACCAGCCCCGTGGGTGCGCCGGTGAAGACGGTGATCGCGAACAGCGCCACCGCGAGCAGGGCCAGCGCCACCCACAGGCCGACGCTCAGCAGCACCAGCAGCACCAGCAGAAGGATCAGGCCGATCTCGGCAGGGCCCACGCGTCAGTCCTCCATCAGGCCCTTGCTGTGCTCATAGGCCGGCGTCCGTCCCAGCAACAGCTCACCGAGACAGTGCAACAGGGCGATCACGAACACGCCAAGCCCGAGTGCCATGGCCGACTGGGGAATGGCCAGGGGGATGGACAACCGCCCCGGTGACACCTCACCGAAGGCGATGGAATCGCGCACCAGGTCGATCACCCACCAGGTGGCGTAGCCAGCCAGGGCGATGGCGAGCAACAGCGCCACGATCTCGCAGGTGCGCTGGAGGGGCCCCGGAAGCCTTTCCACCACCAGGCGCACGCGGATATGGACACCGTGACGGAGCGCCGGCGCCAGTGCCAGGAACGTCGAGGCGAGCACCAGGTAGCCCGCCATCTCGTTGGCCGAGAGCACCATGAAGCCGGCGAAGCGCCCGATGACCTGGGCCAGCACCAGGCTGCAGATCGCCACCAGGCACAACGCCGCCAGGACGCCGCACAGCCAGTACAGCCCGTCGAGCAGTCGCAGCACCGGCGGCCTCGGCTCAGTCGCGATAGGCGTCGATGATGGCCTGCCCGTCGTCGCCCGTTTCCTCGAGCCACTCCCGGGTCATGCGTTCACCGATCTCGTTGAGCTCGCGCGTAAGCGTCTCCGAGGGCTCGAGCACCTGCATGCCGTTGGCTTCCAGCTCCGCCTTCTGAGCCTCTGCTTCGTCGCGGCTCATGGCCCAGCCGCGCTCCTCGGCTTCACGCGCCGCCGCGAGGATGGCCTCCTGGGTGTCCTCATCCAGCTGATCCCAGACCTGCTGATTGATTACCACCATGTTCTTGGGAATCCACGCCTGGATGTCGTAGAAGTAGTCGACGAAGTCCCAGGCCTGGGAATTCACGCCGGTGGTGGGCGAGGTCACCATGGCATTGATGATGCCCGTGGAGAACGCCTGCGGGATCTCCGGCACCTCCACCTGAGTGCCTTCCATGTCCAGCAGTTCCGCCAGGCGCGACGTGGTCGCGTTGTAGGCGCGGAAGCTGAGGCCCTCCAGATCGGCGATGCTCTCGATTTCGCGGTTGGTATAGAGCCCCTGTGCCGGCCATGCCACGGCGTAGAGCAGCTTGATCCGGTCCTCGGCCAGCAGGGACTCGATCTTCGGCCGCGATGCCTCCCAAAGGGCCTCGGCCTCCTCGTAGCTGGTGGCGAGGAACGGCACCGAGTCCACGGCGAAAACCCGGTCCTCGTTGCCGAGCAGCGAGATGAAGATCTCGCCCATCTCCACCTGCCGGGTGCGGACACCGCGCTTGATCTCCGGGTGACTGATCAGCGACCCGGCGCTGTGTACCTGCACCTGAATCTCGCCGTCGGTGGCCGCCTCGATATCGTTGACGAATTCCATGATGTTCTGGGTGTGGAACGTGGCGTCGGGGTAGGGTGTGGCCATGTTCCAGGACTGTTGGGCGCCGGCGGTGCCGGTCGCCAGGGTCAGCGTCATCGCCGCAACGAACGTGGTGAGCCTTTTCATGGTTGTCCTCCAGGTCGGTCTCGGGGGTGGCCCCCGCATCTGTTTGTTATCACTTTTACTGTGGCAGAGTCTGGCTGAATTGCCCAATACCAGGGCCCGGACGATGCCTTTCCTACAGGTGCTCTATACGTCGCATGAACAACGGGGAGAAGTAGCGCAGATTCGCGGGTGCATGGGAGACGACCCCGGAGATCACGATCACCAGGATGAATAGATCGGCCCGGGTACCTGCAACGGCCATGATCGCGAGAAGCAGCAGTTTCACGAACACCGCCAGACCGCGGATCTGGATCAGCCAGATGCCATTGCCCCACACCTGCAGGGCGGCCATGGCCACGCCGCTGGCCACGGTCAACCACAGGAACGGCATCCAGTGAGCCGGGTCCGCGCCCCAGAAGAAGCCGCCGCCGATACCCGCCGTGCCGATGAGATGGAGCGTGCGCAGCCCGGTCTCCACCCAGCGCTTGCCGGGAAAGGTGCGGGGCTCGCGGGGAAAGATCCGGCGGAAAAGGCTCATTGGTCTGGTCATGCCGTCGCAGCGCCCGGCGCGCCCGAACACCATACAAGGCTGCCAAGGCCGAGTAATACCCGCGGATGGAACGCCGGGAGCAGCTGGGCTGCGAGGATGGTGGGCCCGGCTGAATTCGAGACAGCGACGAAGGAATTATGGGTTCCCAAGGATTTACTCAAAAAATACCTCGTATTTGATAGATCGCAATATGCTGACAACCATGTCCTGTCCGGGCTGACAGCGTCTGATGTTGTTCCCGCGCAAACCCTGGAGGAGTGTCGATCAGCCCCGTCGCTGGACGGCCTTCGCTCCGGCCGCTGGGTAAGGTCGTAGCGACTGCGGACGACGAGTGGCTACGACGCATCCCGGTTGATATATCTAGTTCGAGGTAGTTATTCTTCGCGTCCGGTACGGCCTATTCCCCCGCTGAACCGGTGTTACGGCAGATCCGCCCATCTCCTGCGGTACGTCCGAAATTCGACCCTTGTGATCGCCCGAGGCGGCCTGTCGTTGTTTAGGCCGGCGACGTCATTCCTCGAAAGCATGTGCTGCTCGCGCAAGGTGCCGATCGCCCAGAGACAAAGACTATCGAGTAAAGACACGCGGCGCGTCGACGACGTTCACGCGGGGTCGGGGGAGACCAGTGGAGCAACAGGCGCTTGCCCACGGACGGCCGGATACAGACAAGTCGGGGGCGGAATAGTGCCACCAAGATTAATGTGGAAAGAGGCGTAGTTAATTGGACATTTATTCTCTCCATTTTTCCGGCGTTAATAACGCTTATGCGGATATTATTGATCAGGCACCTGATGCGGTTCTTGTAACGGATCTGGAGGGGCGAATTCAGAGCGCGAATCAAGTGAGTCAAGCCATATTTGAGCGGAAAGGAGGTCCCCTCGTGGGACGCCGTTTGCTTGACCTGCTGCCTGAGCGAAGGAAGGAACGCGTTGCGAACGCGATGGACCGATTGGTCCGTGGCGAATCCGGGCTGGAAGAGATTACGCTTGAAGAGGGACTTCTGACGGGGGCCCTGTATCCAGCGACGTTGGGCCATGCTGATCCGGATCAGGGTGTCACTCACTGCCTTGTCGGTGTCTTTCGTCATGTGGATGTCCGCAAAGAGAAGCAGGGTCAGTATGCCGAGCGTGCGAGCCGGCAGCGCGACGTGCTCGTGCGTGAGGTCCACCACCGAATCAAGAATCACCTGCAGGGCTTGGTGGGTCTGGTCTCGCTTACCTTTGCCTCGGACACGGCTCTTGACCGAAAAGCTGAAGGTCTTTTGACCCAGATCAATTCCATCGCAGTCATTCACGGTCTGCAGAGTAAACGGTCGGATGAATCCGTAAACCTCTGTGATACTGTTAAAGCCATCGGTGATCTCAATGAATCGCTACGTGGCTCGGCGGGACGCCTCGAGCATCGATTTGAACTTGAGCAGCCAGCGATTATCGTTGAAAGACACACGGTGGCAATTGCTCTTGTCGTCAATGAACTCATCGGGAATGCGCTCAAGCATTCATGCAGGAAAAATGAATCAATTTCTATCTGGGTTCGTCCCGGGAGTTATGATGATAGTGTGGAACTGGTGATCAGAAATCCTGGAATGATTGACGTGGACCTGCTCACGGATGTCCATGACTCGGGTAGTTGCAGTGGTCTGAGTCTGGTGTACGAGCTTCTGCCATCGGAAGGCGCCCGACTCCATGTGGAAAACTGCCGGGAAGGCGGTTGCGTGGAGACACTGCTTGAGCTTTCGCCGCCGGTCGTGAGTTCCATGGTTCAAGAGGGCGTCCGGGTATGACGTATGGCTGGGATGCACCAATACAGCTACTGCTTGTCGACGACGATCAGCTTGTGACATCGACGCTCAAACGCGGTCTTAGCGCTCGCGGCCTGGATGTCACCACCGCTCATAGTGCGGACGATGCGCGTGCGCAGTTGCAGACGGGCGCATTCGATCTTGTCATCATCGATACAAAGATGCCCGGCGAGTCGGGCATCGAACTCGCGGACCACATCGAGTCAGCATACCCTGAGCTCCCGCATATCTTTCTGTCTGCGTACGGTGATGCAGAAACGGTTGCCGAAGCCGTGCGACATGGCGCCCTGACCTACCTGGTGAAACCCGTCAACGTTGACCAGTTGTTGCCGGTGATCTATTCCGCCATCGAACGCAACCATGACCTTCATCGGTGGCGTTCATCGACGGAGCGGCTCACAGGCGCGGTTGGCACGAATCGGGACATCAGCGCCGCGGTGGGGCTGGTCATGGCTCACCACGCCATGACTAAAGACGAGGCCTTCGAGGCACTTCGGCAACACGCTCGCAGCGAGAACAAGCGAATTGTCGACATCGCGCGCGCCATGATCAAGGCGAGTGATGTGCTTGCACGGTATGGTGCCGACGATGCCTCTTGAACGAGGGTCGTTCACGCTATTGGCGTGAACAGCTCCTCAAATCAGAAAGTTGAGGCTTGTTGTTGTCAGCCATGCAACCTAACCTTTCGGTGAGGTCCCGCTGGGAACGCGGTTCGTGGGCTTGCGTTGGCGAACTAACACGATTCGACGTAAGCCCTTGCAGCAAACGCTTTCACGTACAGGTCTTGCAATCAATGAGTAATGCTTCTGTATGATAAGTGTCAGGTTGTAACCCCTGAGGCCCATCCCCTGCCTCGGTGTCTGTCTTAACCGTTACTGAGCCGAATCCCCGCCAGTCCGTAGCGCGTTAACGCGTAGGCCGTGCAAGGGCGGGGGTAGGTCATGTCAGAAAACAGGGGCAATATCGGTACGCACCGCGTGCTTTCCGCGGCATTGGAGCAAACCGCCGATGCGGTGCTGATCACCGACACATCGGGCGTGATCCAGTACGTCAACGAGAGTTTCGAACTGATCACGGGATATGCCCGTCACGAGGCCGTTGGCCTGCGGCCGAATATCGTCAAGTCAGGACGCCATTCGGCGGATTTCTACAAGGAACTGTGGACCACGCTGAGGCAGGGGCACCCGTTCAAGGCGGTTTTCACGAACTGCCGGAAAAGCGGGGCTCTATACCACGAGTCCAAAACGATCACTCCGATTCGTGGTGATGGCAACATTATCACGCACTACGTCGCGACAGGTCGCGACATTTCTGAATCGATCGATCTTGGGAATCGCCTTCAGGAACTCGCCTACACCGACTCGCTGACGCGACTGCCCAATCGGCTTCGACTCCTGGAAGCCATGCAGACCCACCTCGATCATCGTAGCGAGGGTGCCCCCGCCCTCGTTCTTCTCTTTCTGGATCTGGAGGGGTTCAAGGGTGTCAACGACACCTTCGGTCATCCTGCCGGAGACCGCCTCTTGATCGATGTGGCGAGGCGGCTGGAAGACGGTCTGCGCCCGACAGATCTGATCGCAAGGATGGGAGGCGACGAATTCGCCATTCTCATGCCCTGGGTCGAGACAGAGTCGGGCGTGATGGCTGTCCTCGAGAAGCTTTCGCGCCTATTTGAAGTGCCTTTCGACATCGATGACGCATCCATTCGGCTGTCCGCCAATATCGGCGCTGCCTTCGCCGACGGCCCGTCGGAAGACTCCTATGCGGTTCTGAAGAAGGCGGATATCGCTATGTACGCCGCCAAGGAGGAGGGGGTTTCCTACCGGTTTTACAGTGACGCCATGATGCGACACGCCGCTGATCGCTTCGTGCTCAAGAACGAGCTTCGGCGGGCATCGGAGCGCCGGGATTTCTACCTTGAGTACCAGCTTCAGGTGGGTTCCGAGGACGGATGCGTCCGCGGTGTAGAAGCTCTGCTTCGCTGGCGCCACCATGCGGGTGCCCTGATTTCCCCCGCTCAGTTCATCCCCGCGCTTGAGGAACTCGGCCTGCTCAAGCAAATCGGGGAGTGGACCGTCCGCGAAGTATGCCGCCAGTTGCAGATCTGGCGAGCAACCCGGGTGCCGATACCGAAAATCAGCATCAACCTGAATGCCGGACAACTGAGTGACGCCTCGATCGTCGAGGTCGTCCGGGAGGCTCTGGCGTTTTACGACGTGCCCCCCGGATGCCTGGAGATCGAGGTCGTCGAGACTTCCAACCTCGCAGACATGCGCAAAGTCATTCCTGTTCTCAAGGAACTCAAGGGCCTTGGTGCGTCACTTGCCCTCGATGACTTCGGAACCGGCTTCTCTGCGCTCACGCATCTCAAAGACTTCCCGGTGAATGCAGTGAAAATCGACCGCGAATTCATCGCGGACATGGATTCCGGGGAGTCGGACATGCGGATGCTCCGGGGGATTCTACATTTCGCGTTGTCGTACGGCCTTGAGGTCATCGCGGAGGGTGTTGAGACAACGGAGCAATTGGACAGGCTTCGTGACCTCTCGTGCGACACCGTCCAGGGATTCCTGCTGGCGCGCCCGATGGGGGCAGCCGAGGTGGCGGCCAGAGCGAAGAGCTTTCCCTTCGACGGACCCGCGACCGGGACGTTGTCTCCAGTCCGCCCGCTTCTCCGGGAGAAGTGGGCAGACGATCAGGCGAAGTAGTGACCCTGCAACCTGTTCATGTGGATAGGCGGTGCTTTTAACAGTGAGGTCATGACCAGTGCGAAAGAATCAACCTGTAACCCAGCGGCGCGTTCTCGTTGGTGCGAATGCCAACATCCTCTCCACGACCGACCCGAAAGGCAGGATCACGTATATCAACGACGAGTTCCTCGAGATTAGCGGTTTTACACGGGAAGAACTGATTGGTCAGCCCCATAACATCATTCGGCATCCCGACATGCCGCGCCAGGCCTTCCACGAATTCTGGCACGCGTTACAGAACGGCCGGTCCTGGATGGGGCTGGTCAAGAACCGCTGCAAGAATGGTGATCACTACTGGGTGCACGCCTATGTTACGCCGATTTTTGACGACACCGGGAACGTCAAGGAGTACCAGTCCATTCGCCAGGCGCCAGATGAGGCATCAGTCGAGCGGGCGGCGAAGCTTTATGAGCAAGTCCGCGCGAAAGAGTCCGACTCCGGAGCCATCAAGAGCGTGATGCCACGCGGTGCATATCTCGGCGTCACGGGGCGTGTCGGCGCCAGCTATGCGGCGGCGACGGTGCTTGGAGGTGGGGGGGCGATTGCCTTCTCATCTGTCGCGTTGACGGCTTTGAGCTTGGCGGCCGGAGCAGCGGCATTCCTGGCCTTGATGCCCTGGGCAACGGCTCCCGTGCGGCAAGTCCGCACGATGGCACTGGATGTGCTGGATGACCCGCTCGCAGAGAGAGTCTTTGCCGGCGGAAAAGACGAGGGAGCAATGGTCGAGGTTGCGATAACGCGCATGCGTACCGAGTTGCAGGCGGTGACCAAACGTTTGATTGATACGATGAACCAGATGGAACGGGTGGGTCTGGCGGCATCACAGGCGATCGGTGACGGGCGTGAAAGCTCTGAACGTCAACACGGCGAGACACAACAGGTGGCGAGTGCAATGGAGGAGATGTCGCAGGCGGTTCAGGAGGTGGCTGGCAATGCCTCCGTGGGTGCCGAGACAGCAAAGAGCGCTCAGAGTCGCGCGGAGGCGGGCAAGAATGCGGTGCAGGAGACGACGGGGTCGGTGCGTGAGCTCACAAACTTCATCGAAGATGCCTCGGAAGTGATTCATCAACTCGCCAGCGAAACGGACCGTATCGGTACTGCGCTCGAGTTGATTCAGAAGATAACCGAAAAAACCAACCTGCTCGCCCTGAACGCGGCCATCGAAGCGGCTCGCGCCGGCGAGTCGGGCCGCGGCTTTGCCGTGGTGGCAGATGAAGTCAGGGGGCTGGCAAGCAACACCGCGAGTTCGACCAAGGATATTCAGGCCATCATCGAATCTCTGCAGGACGGTGCCAAACGCGCGGTAAGCGCCATGGAGCAAAGCAACGAACGCGCCAGAACCACGCTCTCGCAGGCGGAAGAAGCCCACGAAGCGCTCGAGGCCATCGAGGACTCCGTCTCGGCCATGCGCGAGGCGAGTGAGCAGATCGCAAGCGCCACGGAAGAGCAAAGCGCCACGGCGGAGGAGATCAACAAGAACATCACGAACATTGATGACCTTGCCGGTGAAGTCCACAAGTACGCGGAGATGACGGAAGAGCGGATGACCAACCTCGCCGGAGAGATCGAGCGAGCCTCTGGCCTGATCAGGCGCTTTTCGAACGGCTAAAGGCGCCGCTCCGTATCATCTGCACACTGGTTTGTGACTGGCCAGGCCGTCACTGTCGTCGGCGTTTCTTGGAGCCGGTTAGGTTGCCCATTGAGGACCCGCCGATAACTGACCGGTCAACGGTGTCAACGGCCAAGTAAATTGACCCCCTGCTGGCCAACAGTTTTGACCCACCTTCGGGTGGCCGTTGGGCCACAGACATGCGTAGCGTCCCGGCCTCGACTGAGGCGGCAGGGGCGCGGCAGTGAAGAGGTGGGTTGTGATACACAAGATCAAGGGGCTCTACGACGACGGCCGCGGGCTGTCCATCCGGGCGATCAGCCAGGAGCTGGGCATGTCGCGGAACACGGTGCGCAAGTACCTGCGCATGGACGAACAGACGGTGTGCGCGCTGCAGTCGGATCGCTCGCGCACCAAGCGGCTGGATCTCCAGCGCGACTACATCGCCTATCTGCTGGATCGCT
>SKYZ01000028.1 GCA_007127625.1 Aquisalimonas sp.
CCTGGATTTTTGTCCAAGGCCAGGTGCGAATAACAATGAAACGGGTACGGAGCACGCGATTCTATGGCTGACTCTTCCCGACCGCCGGGAGTGGGCAACCAGGGGGAGACCAACGACAACAAAGCGTTGGATGGTTCCCTGACGGCGAATGAACTCGCGGCACTGCTCGACGGGATCAGGGAACAGATCGTCATCGTCGATGCCTCGGGACGTCCCCGCAAACGCCCGAACGGGGACACCCAGGTTGTCCCCGTTGACGACACGGCCATACCCGAGGCAGACCGACGTGCACTGCTGGACGCCATCCGCGAATGTGCCGAACAGGGTCTACCCCGGGACACCGACTACAGGGTCCACACCGGGCAGCGTACGGCCCGGCGTCATGCCCGTCTCAGGCCGACGGGAGATGGCAGCGTGCTGCTCACGTGGCAGGACACATACACGGCAGGGGGTACGGTCCCCGCTCTCAGCCGTCGCTACCAGATCGAAACCCTGCTCGCGCGTATTGCCGATGCCCTGACCAACGCGACCCCGGACGGCATCGATGCGGCCATCGATACGGCCCTGAGCGAAGCGGGCCACGAATGTGGCGCGGATCTCGCCCACATCTACCAGGTGGCCGACAGTCACCGCCACCTGCGCAACAGCCACCACTGGCGTCGCAGCGGCGTGCCCGGGGGACAGGCGCCTTACCGACGCCTGCCGCTGAGGACATTGCCGTGGGTCATGGGGACCATGCGTGAAGGCAGCGCCCTGCGCGTGAACCGCCCCGACGACCTCCCCGAGGCAGCGCGCCATGAGCGTGCGCTGCTCGCCGAGCGTGACATCCAGTCGCTGCTGGCGGTACCCGTAACCTACTCCGGCGAACTGCACGGCCTGATCGGCTTCGAGACCGTAACGCCGCACGACGGCTGGTCACGCGACACGGTCTACCTGGCGCGTCGCATGGGTGAACTGGTGGCGGGAGCGTTGCAGCGCAAACAGTCGGAGCAGCGAATATTCCGCCTGGCGTATTACGACCAGCTCACCGGCCTGCCGAACCGTTTGCTCCTGCGCAGCCGGCTGAACACCCTGCTGCGGCTGCGACGACGGCCGTTCGGGTTGGTCCTGATCGATCTCGACGACGCCAGCATTCTCAACGACCTCATGGGGCATGACGTCGGTGACCTGCTGCTGCGCACGCTCAGCACCCGCCTTGAACAGTTCGCCGGCACCGGCGAGATTCTCGCCCGCTGGGGCGGTGACGCCTTCATGCTGACGGTCCCCCTGGATGACGACCACCCGTCGCGGACGGCCGAACGCCTGGAGGCCCTGCGCCGCGCGCTGTCGGCGCCGGTGCGTATCGACGGTCACCAGATCCGCGTTTCATCCTGCATGGGCATGGCGACACACCCGCGCCACACCAGCGAGGTGGACGAAATGATCCGGTTCGCGGAGATCGCTCTGAACCAGGCCAAGCGGCAGGGCCGCGACTCGTTGGTGGTGTTCGATGCGGAGATGCAGCGGCGTGCGGCCCGCCGGAACCGGGTCGAACGGCGGCTGCGCGAGGCCGTTGAAGCACGGGCATTCGATCTCCACTACCAGCCCCAGGTGTGCGTCCGCACCGGCGAACTCCGCGGCGCCGAGGCGCTGATCCGCTGGTATGACGAGGAACTCGGCCAGGTGGCACCGGACCGGTTCATCGACCTGGCGGAAGAGACGGGGCTGATTCTACCCATGGGCGAATGGCTGGTGGAGCGTGCCTGCTACGATCTCGCCCGTTGGCGCAGCCAGGGCCTGCACGTACCCCGCGTCGCCATCAACGTGGCGGGGCCGCAGCTCCTGGATGATCAGCTGACAACGGTGCTTGAACGTGAGCTGGCGCGGCACGGCCTGCCGGCAAGCGCCCTGGAGCTGGAGATTACGGAAAGCGCCCTGATGCAGCACCGGGAGCCCAGCCTGCAGCTGCTACACGGTCTGCGCGACCTCGGCATCGGCATCGCCGTGGACGATTTCGGCACCGGCTACTCTTCACTCAGCCAGATCAAGCACCTGCCGGTGTCGAAGCTCAAGATCGACCGCTCCTTCATCCAGGACATCTTCGCCGACCCGGACGACCGTGCCATCGTGACCGCAATTATCGCCATGGCCCGCCAGCTCGAGCTGCAGGTGGTCGCCGAGGGGGTCGAGACGGGGCAACAACTGGCGTTTCTCCGGGAGCAACGCTGCGACATGGTCCAGGGATACATCTACGGCCACGCCGCAGCACCCGCCACCTTCCTGCGTCGCATGCTGGATGCCACGCCTGGCCGGCGCCTGGCCTAGTGTCCCGTCCCCGCCTCTCAGGGCACCAGAATCACCGACTCGGGCAGCTTGATGTCCATGGCCACGGGCAGATGGTCCGAGACCGGGTAGTCGAGGACTTCGGCCCGCTCCACCGTCAGTGATGACGACACCAGAATATGGTCCAGGGGATGCAATGGCCGCCAGCTCGGGTAGGTGGGCGTGAGCAACGCCGGCTCGCTGAGGTTGGTGCAATCCAGCAGGGCGCGGATCTCCGGGCTCTCGGCCGGGCAGTTCAAATCCCCCATGACCACCACGTGCGGTAGCGGGGCAATGAGCTCGGCCACGTAACCGAGCTGGCGCATGCGCGTACGCGCCCCCAGGGCCAGGTGCAGCAGGATCACGTGCAACGGCTCGCCGGGGCCGCCGAAGGTCATGTGCAGGGCGCCGCGGCCCGGGATCATCCCGGGCAGGGCGTGTTCGCGGATCTCCAGCGGCCGGTAGCGGCTCAGGAAACCGTTGCTGTGGCGGGCCAACTTGCCAATGCGCCGGTTGGTCTGATCATGCCAGTAGGGGAAGCCACCGACGCGACTGACGAATTCCGTCTGGTTGACGAATCCGCTGCGCAGGCTGCCCCCATCAACCTCCTGCAGGCCGACCAGGTCGTAGGGCCGTGTCAGCCGCGCCACCCGTTCCAGGGTGCGCGGGCGATCCGCATGGGGGAACAGATGCTGCCAGCTGCGCGTGAAGTAATGACCGTAATGACTGCTCTGTATGCCGGTCTGGATATTGTACGTCAGCAGCCGCAGCCGGCCCGGTGTCGGGTCCTCCCGCTGCGGTGCATGTTCGCTCTCCAGCTTCGGCGCGGCCGTCGTCTCGTTCACTGCGCGTCGTTGTATTCCTTGTCCACCAGGTAACGAATGATCTCGGTCATGCGCTCCTGTCCGCCGGCATTGCGCACGTCGACCACGTACTTGCCGGCCACCCCGACGGTGGGGGTGGCGCGAACCTGGTGCGCTCGCGCCGAGCGCTCGGCACGGCGCATGGCGGAATCCACCGAGAACGAGTCCCAGGCGTCGTGGAACGCTTCTTCATCAACACCCTGCTCCGCCATCACGGCGGCGATGGCGTCCGCATCGCCGATGCGGCGATTGTCACCATGGATGGCCTGGAAAATGGCTCCGTGGGTTTCGTCGACCTTATCCAGAGCGTTTGCGGCATGGTAGGCCCGGGCCAGGGGCTCCCAGCTCTGGTTGAACACCACCGGATTGTAGACCAGCTCCGCACGGTCGCCGATCTCGTCCATCAGCGAGTCCATGCGCGGCTTGAAGGTGTTGCAGTGAGGACAGGCGTAGGAGAAGAACTCGCGCACCTCTACCTTGCCGTCATCGACACTGGTGGAGACGGGCTCGTCGAGCACCTGATAATCCTGGCCCGCCTGAAAGCTCTGCGCCATCCCGGCCGCCGGGGTAACCAGCAACACTGCCAGCAAGTAGCCCATCCATTTCATGTCATGCCCTCTCGTTCTGTTGTTCCTTGCCCGATGTTCAGACCGCGCCTCTGAGCGGCAGTTCCCGTCGAGGAAACCCTGAACCATGGGAGCGCAGCGGCACGCGGGACCTGCTCAGTAATTCCTCAAAGTTCGCCGTAGGAGTGCAGGCCGCTGAGGAAGATGTTCACGCCCAGGAACGTGAACGTCACCACGAACAACCCCGCCACGGCCCACCACGCCATGGGCGTGCCGCGCCAGCCCTTGGTGAAACGCAGGTGCAGCCAGGCAGCATAGTTCAGCCAGGTGATCAGCGACCAGGTCTCCTTGGGATCCCAGCTCCAGTAACCGCCCCATGCCTCGGCGGCCCACAGGGCCCCCAGGATGGTGGCAATGGTGAAGAAGGCGAAGCCGAGGGCGATGTTCTTGTACATGAGATCGTCCATGACCTCCGGCGAGGGCAGGCCGCGACGCTGCCATGCATTGGGCATGCGTGCCTGGATGAGGTAGGCCACGCCGATCATGGCAGCGATGGCGAACGCCCCGTAGGCGACGAAGTTCGTCGGCACGTGGATCTTCATCCACCAACTCTGGAGGGCGGGGATCAGGGGATCGATCTCGTGGGCCCCCTGAACGAAGTGATACCACAGCAGGAAGCCGATGGAGGCCGCGATAATCAGGCCGACGAATCCGCCCAGGGCCCGGGTCTGATAGCGGTACTCGTAATAGAGGTAGATCAGCCCGGTGGTGAAGGCGAACAGGACGAACACCTCGTAGAGGTTGGTCACCGGAATGCGACCCACCTCCGGGGCGATCAGGTAGGACTCCCACCAGCGCACCAGCAGGCCCACCAGGCCCGCGCCACTGGCCAGCCACATCATGGCCGTGCCCAGCCGCTCCAGGAAGGCGGCGCGGCCCAGCAGGCCGGCGAAGTAGACCACGGGGGCCGCCAGGAACAGGGCACACATCCACATGATGGCGGCCTGGCTTGAGAGCAGGTAGTTCAGGAAGAAATCGGTCTCGGCAGCGGCCAGGTCCGGATAGCGCATCACCGCGAACAGCGTGACCGCGGCGACGACAATGGTGAACAGCCGCGCCGGCTTCCACATCCAGCCGATGGCAACGGTGGAGGCCCAAGTCAGGTAGAGAATGCCGTGCTCGTACCGATCCATCCAGGGCGCGAAGTGGTAGCTGGCATACACGCTGCCAAGCAGCAGCGCCGCTGCCCAGAGCCAGTCGAATAACGACAGGCGCGCGAGAAAGCCGCGATCGTCGTAGGTGTCTTCACCGAGAATCTGTTGGGTGCTCATGTACTGTCTCCGCTCACCCCGTTGGAGGCATCCCTGCGGCGATCTCCGAACCGTTGATTCAGATCCCCTTCCAGCTTGCCAAAGGCCTTGGCGAAGCCCATGGGATCTCGCTGGCTGGACCCGGCCAGCAGCACCTGCGCGCCGCCGGATGCCGGGCGTACCCAGCACCACACGCGCCGGTGGGCCACGTAGAACAGCAGGAAAATCCCCACCGTCAGCAACAGCGATCCGAAGTAGACAATGTTCTGGCCTGGTGCCCGCGCAATCTGCAGACCGGTGGCCTGGCGGTGATCGAAGTCGGTCAGTTCCAGGAACACCGGCGCCTGGTAGTCCGCCAACGCGGTCATGGCCGTGATGGCGTCACTATAGAAGACCAGATCTTCTTCCGCAGGTTCCGCCGGGTCGATGTCCTCGTCCAGGAGAACCTGCGCATAAGCCTCCCACAGCGTGCGCTCCACCACCAACCGGTAGAAATCCATCAGCCGCTCCGGCGCATCGCCGCCACGCGCCTCTGCCCGCTGCTGCTGTTCCGCCATCACCGCATCGAATCCCGATTCCAGCAGGGTCTGGATCATCCCGTGGGCCTCCCGGCCCACCTGCTGACGCACGCGGCTCTCGGTGATGCCGATATCCTCCATGGCGCGGTCTGCTGCCGCGGCGACGGCGTCCTCGTCACGCAGCTGCTGCAGCAGGGCCATGAAGCGGTCCAGTCCGCCGGAGGGGTCGGCCGGGATGTGCAGGTAACGGAACTCGTCTCCGGGGGAACGGCGCACGCCACTGAGGAAATAGGAATCCCCGTCGATGTCCACCGGCAGCATGTAGTTCTCGTACTCCAGCGCCTCGCCGGTGGGGCGGCGCAGGCGGTAGGTGAAGCTGGGGCCGACGTTGCGCACCTCCCGGCGGCTGGTGGCCTCGGGCACCGGGTGGATATTGAACACCTCGAAGTCGGTGACTTCCAGCCGGCGGCCATGGTCGCCCGGCAGGGCCAGTTCCTCGTTCACGTGGGTCTCCACCTCGGCGGGCTCGCCGCCGTCCAGCGGCCACGCGCGCAGCCCGAGCCGCGAGCCGCCGTCGCCGAAATTCGCCTGGTAGATCGCATGACCATCGTAGACCAGGGGCTCGTTGACACGGATGGTCTGCTCGATGGGTTCGTCAAGCTCCGGTGCGTGGAGGACAACGTCGCTCTCGAAGGAACGGGGTTCGCCGGTATCGTAGTGCTCGATGCGGAAATCCTTCACGTGTAGCCGGAACGGCAGCTCCTGCACCACGTACCCTTCCCCCAGACGCAGGAACACCACACCGGCGCGCCCGCCTTCGGGGATGGTGACGTTGCCGCGGAACGCCGTGCGGCGCGGCGGGATCTTGCTGCTGTCATCCACCTGGGACACGGGAATGTCCCGGGTCTCGACGGTGAGCTGTCCGGTCCAGTGCTGCCACTGCACCAGGAGATTGCCGTCGATGAGACCGCCAATGCAGATGACCACGATGGCGAGGTGGGTGAGGATGTAGCCGACCCGGTTACTGCGGCCACTCATGGCCGCAACCATGATGCCGTCACCCTTGTTCTTGCGACGGGCGCGGAAACCCTGCCGCGTCAGCGCCGTTTCGGCGGTGGCCGCGACGGTCTCGGTATCGGCGTCCACGAGCCATTCGCGCCGGTGCCCGAGGGCCCGCAGGGACCGTTCCTGCTGGTGTTCGCGGAAGCGCGTCATCTCCTTCCAGACGAACGGGGTATGCCGGACCAGACACACCGAGGTGGAAACCACCAGGAAGGCAAGCATGAACAGGAACCAGGGCGCGCTGTAGACATCGTAGAGGCCGAGGAACTCATAGACCTCGAACCAGAACGGACCGAACTTCAGCAGATAGTCCTGGTAGGGCTGGCCCTGTTGCAGGACCGTCCCGATCACCGACGCGATGGCCAGGGCCACCAGCAGGGTGATGGCCAGGTTCATGGAGCCCAGGAAGGTCAGCAGGATGGACGCGGTGCTCTTGCGCCGGCGTCGCTCGCTCTGCGTGGATGCCGCGGCTGTCGCCATACGTCGTGGATCACCCGGGAACGTGGGAGCGCCCCCTGCGCGTGCCGCCGGTCAGGACGGCTAGTGGAACGGTGCTCCGCGGGCAGGGTGCCCGCGGAGCTGCATCGACGGCCCGACCAGGGCCCGGACGTCAGTCGCTCTGACGGCGGTGCAGGCCGGACAGATAAGAGGAGACCGCCTCGATTTCGTCATCGGACAGGCGCTCGGCCACGTCCCGCATCATGCGGTTACGGTCGGTGTCGCGATCGCCGTCGCGGTACTTGCGCAGCTGCTCGGCGGTATACTGGGCGTGTTGCCCACCAACCCGCGGAAATCCCGCACCGGCCATGCCGGCGCCGGCCGGACCGTGGCACGCCATGCAGGCCGCCACGCCCTTGTCCGGGATGCCGCCGCGATAGATATCCTCGCCACGCTCCCTTAGTTCGGGGTCCACACCACCGGCGACACCCGGCTCCAGGGAGGCATAGTAGGCGGCCAGATCGCGCATGTCCTGTTCATCAAGGTCGGACACCTGGCCGGCCATCACGGCATTCTCGCGGTCACCGGTCTGGTACGCCTTGAGCTGCTCGAACAGGTAGCGCTTGCCCTGGCCGGCAATGTTCGGCCATTCGGGGTTGTCGCTGTTGCCATCGGCGCCGTGACAGGCGGCGCAGGACCCGGAGAGCTCCTCACCGCGGGAGATGTCACCGGCCTGCAGCAGCGGCGCCACCACCAGTGCCGATCCGGCAAGAATCACCTTGATCCAGTTTTTCATGGAATCGTGTACTCCTGGAGACGAGGAATCTCTGGGGCGCGCTCACCTGGCACGCGGCTTCCGCAGACCCTAAGCGGGGTGCGAGCACGACAGTGGGGAGTTCACGCGGCCCTGTGGACAAAGCGACCTGATTTATACCAGCCGGCCCTGCTCCGGTCAATTTGCCCAGGCAACACGTCGGCTGACAAGCCCTGTACCATGGGCGCCCGGCAACCGTTATCGGGAGACCCCACCATCATGAGTGACCGCTATACCCGGGCGTGGTTCCTGAAAAGCGCCAATGCCCTGGACCAGCTCCCCCCCGATACCGGCCTGGAGGTGGCGTTCGCGGGACGCTCCAACGCCGGCAAGTCCAGTGCATTGAACGCCATCACCGGGCAGAAGCAGCTGGCGCGGATCAGCAAGACTCCGGGGCGCACCCAGCTCATCAACATTTTCCCGCTGGACGACGATCGCGCACTGGTGGACCTGCCGGGCTACGGCTATGCCAAGGTACCGGCAAGCATCAAGGCGCACTGGGATCAGGTGCTGCCTGCCTACCTGAATCGGCGGGAGGCGCTGCAGGGGTTGATGCTGATCATGGACATCCGCCATCCGCTGAAGGAATTCGATCGCCAGATGCTGGCCTGGTGCGACCATGCCGGTCTCCCGGCGCACGTGCTGCTGAACAAGGCGGACAAGCTCAAGCGCGGCGCCGCAGGCAACACCCTGCAGCAGGTCCGCAGGGCGCTGGAGGACGAGTTCCCGGCCGCCACCGTGCAGCTCTTCTCGGCGCTGCGCGGCCACGGCGTCGACGAGGCGCGCCGGGTCCTGGACGCCTGGTTGGACGTAGACGAAAGCGCCGCCTGACCGCCGCACCGTGCTCACGCCCCGCGTGTGCGGAGCCTGCTGACGTCAGGGAACTTTTCCCGGGACAGAACGGTCTTATTCGGTGCGCCAGTGCCCGGCGCTGCCCGCTCTCCCCCCTGTACGAGGAGCGGGCTTGAGACGGCCCTTCCCCTGGGTCGTCACGTTGGCCCCGGTCTTTCCCCCCGAGAGCCGGGGCCTTTTCTTTATCCGATCCCCGGTCAGTGGGCCTCATCCCAGTTTGCGCCGACCCCCACGTCGACTTCCAGGGGCACGTCCAGCGATGCCGCGTCGACCATCAATGCCCGGAGGCGCTCCCCCACCGACGCCGCCTCGGTCTCCGGAACCTCGAACACCAGCTCGTCGTGGACCTGCATCACCATGAGCACGTCCGGCTCCTCGGTCCGGAGCCAATCATCCACGCGGATCATCGCGCGCTTGATGATGTCTGCCGCCGTGCCCTGCATGGGCGCGTTGATGGCGGTGCGCTCGGCATACTGCCGGCGCTGCTGATTGCTGGCGTTGATCTCGGGCAGGTACAGCCGCCGGCCGAAGACCGTCTCCACGAACCCCTGCTCGTGGGCCTGACTCCGGGTCCGGTCCATGTATGCCTTCACCCCCTGGAAGCGGTCGAAGTAGAGGTCCACGTACTGCTGCGCCTCGCCACGTTCGACGCCGATCTGGCGCGCCAGGCCCCAGGCGGACATGCCGTAGATGAGACCGAAATTGATCGCCTTGGCGGCGCGGCGCTGTTCGTCGGTGACCTGATCCGGCACGGTGCCGAAGACTTCGGCGGCGGTTGCCCGGTGGATGTCCTGCCCCTCCTCGAACGCCCGGCGCAGCCCGTCATCTCCGGACAGGTGGGCCATGATGCGCAGCTCCACCTGGGAGTAGTCGGCGGCCAGCAGGCGGTACCCCGGTGTGGCCAC
>SKYZ01000343.1 GCA_007127625.1 Aquisalimonas sp.
CTAGTGTCCTGTAACCCAAGTTCGTTGCATTTTGAGCGCCTGTGCGGCGCCAGGGCGAGGCGCGGCTCGCAGGCAATGGCCGTCGCCCTTGGCAAGAGGCGCAACGAAGCCCTGGCGCCGCACAGACGCTCCCGCAGGGCCTGCCTCTGGGCGGCTGAGGCGGCGTTATCGGCCCTCGCCGTAGTGGACGCTACGCCTTCGGCCCGATGGCCTTGTCTCAGCCGCCCAGAGGACAGGCAAAATACAACAAACTTGGGTTACGGGACACTAGCCTCTCGCGGATAACATTAGCGATCCATTCGCCTTCCGACAGGTTGTCGATTTGTGCCTGCGCAAGGAACTGCGAATCCAGCCCCTTCCTGCGCAAGGTGCCAGCTGCCGCATAACCGCTGTATGCTTGCCGACTTTGCAAGGCTTCGTACGGACACCCCTGACGAGTAGTCGATCCATGACCCGAAACGACTTCAGCCAGCCACCCCCATTGCGGCTCGCATGGTTTATCTGGGGGCTTGGCGCAGCGCTCTATTTCGCTGGCTTTTTCCACCGGGTCGCTCCTGGGGTCATTACCGACGAACTGATGCGCGATTTCGGCCTGGGCGCAGCGGGATTGGGGGGCCTGTCGGCCTTCTACTTCTACACGTACGTTGCCATGCAGGTGCCAACCGGCATCCTGGCAGATCGTCTAGGGCCGCGACCGCTACTGGGCTGGGGTGCCCTCATTGCTTCCGTTGGCGCGGTTATGTTCGCTCTCGCGCCCGGTTTCGCGATGGCGGCTGCCGGCCGCGCTCTGATCGGTGCCTCCGTGGCGGTGGCGTTTGTGTGCATGCTCAAGCTAGCCGCTCACTGGCTCGATGCGCGCCGCTTCGCTCTGGCCAGCGGCATGGCCCTTTGCGTAGGGATGATTGGGGCGGTATCCGCTGGTGTGCCCCTGCGCCTGGGGGTGGATGCATTCGGCTGGCGGCCAGTGATGATCGCCATTGCCGGGGCGACGCTGGTGATCGCCGTGCTCATCGCATGGTTCGTCCGTGAGGATCCGAATGCCTACGGCTATCAAAGCCACGCCCCCACCGATGCCCAGCCACCCAAGAGCGAAGGAATCCTGCGGGGGATTCTGAACGTCTTCCGGTACCGGAACTCCTGGCTCTTGGTCGTCATTCCCGGCGGCGTGGTCGGCCCC
Source organism: Aquisalimonas sp. (assembly GCA_007127625.1). Taxonomy (GTDB): domain Bacteria; phylum Pseudomonadota; class Gammaproteobacteria; order Nitrococcales; family Aquisalimonadaceae; genus Aquisalimonas. The sequence goes on from SKYZ01000343.1 coordinate 1,178, forward strand.
CTCCTCACATTCGCCGGCCTGTGGGGCGTTCCTTTCCTCACCAGGCACTACGGAATGTCGGCTAACGAGGCAGCCGTTTACACCTCAGTATTGCTGCTGGCCTGGGCTGCAGGGGGGCCCGCATTCGGCGCCCTTGCCGACCACCTGCAACGACGCAAAAGCGTCTATCTGGCTGGCGTCATCACGGTACTGGCCGGTTGGCTGCTGGTCATCCACATCCCCGATCTGCCGCGTACGCTGCTACTCGGCCTGTTGATCGTGATCGGGCTGGCATCCGGGGCGATGATCGTCTCCTTCGCCTTCGGCAAGGAGTCGGTGCCTCCACACCTCGCCGGCACGAGCGCCGGGCTCATCAACATGGGCGTCATGGTCGGACCCATGATCCTGCAACCGTTGGTTGGCCGGATGCTGGAACGCGCCTGGGACGGCAGCAAGATCGACGGCACACCCGTCTACGCACTTGCCACCTACCAGTGGGCGTTCACCGCGATGCTGGTCTGGACGGCCGCTTCCGTCGTCCTGCTCGCATTCACCCGGGAAACCTACGGTCACCAGCAGCGCGCCGACGCGGTGTGAGCGGCGCCGGACTCACCCTGACTGCGATGACACTGTTGCTTGCGGACGAAGGTCTGCTATGTTGTCTGACAAATAACAGTGATTGACACGACCTGAACCGGTGGCTCCGTGATCCTACCCGCGACAACACCGAAGAGCGAAAACCGCAGCGCTGCACGGGTGTTTGCCGATGCGCTCCGGGAGGAGGCATTCACCGGTGAGATCTCAACCGAGGTCTCGTCACGCCTTCTCGCGGCCACTGACAACAGCATCTACCAGATCATGCCTGCGCTCGTGGTCTTCCCTCGGGACGGCGACGACCTTGACCGCCTCGCTGCGGTGGCAGCGAGGCCTGAACACCACACCATACGGTTTTCACCCCGCGGCGGCGGCACCGGCACCAATGGCCAATCACTGACCGAGCACGTCGTCATTGACACGAGTCGTCATACAAATCGGATTCTTTCGATCCAGCTAGAGTGTCTCAGAGCCACCGTTGAGCCCGGGGTGGTCCTCGCACAGCTCAACAGTGCACTGGAAGACGCTGACCTGTTCTTTCCTCCCTCTACTTCAACCGCCACCCGCGTCACCATCGGCGGCATGGTCGGCACTGACGCCTGTGGAAAAGGGTCTCGCGTCTACGGGCGCACTGGCGACTACATCGAATCCCTGGAATTGCTGCTACCCGATGGCCGCCAAATCACCTGTCGTCGCTACAGTGCCGAGGAACTCGATACCAGCCCAGACAACGCGAGCCTCGCCCTTGCTCGCGAGGTAAGAAACATTCTGCAAGGCGCAGAGACCGGCATTCGTACCCAGTTCCCGAAACTCAGCCGGTCTCTGACGGGTTACAACCTATGGGAAGCCCTCGGGCACGATGGCTCTATTGACCTCGCTCGTCTTGTTACCGGAGCAGAAGGAACGTTGGGGCTCGTGCGCTCGATCACGGTTCGCCTCGAGCACAGGCCACAGCACAAGGCGGTCGTTGTAATTCGGTACCACGATTTCGATGAGGCATTGCGCGATGCCCAGTGGCTTCTTGAATCGGATCCCACAGCGATCGAGACGCTCGATCATCGGCTTTATGGGCTGGCAAAGCGAGACGAGGGCTGGCATCTGGTGGCCGATGCCATGCAGGCCGACGATGCCGACGACCACGCTGTGACAACGAACTTTGTCGAGATCAGTGCCAGCACCAGCGGCGAGCTGGAAACCCGCCTACAGGAACTCGCGGAGAGATTGCGCGAGCGCGGAAGCAGTCACTCCATCACGCGTGACCTGGCGCAGATGGCAGAGCTGTGGAATATTCGCTCGCGCAGTGTGGGCATGCTTGGTCGCACCAGCGACGCTCGCAAACCGATCCCTTTCGTCGAAGACACGGTTGTCCCGCCGGAGCATCTCGCAGACTACATCCGCGAATTCCGTGCGTTGCTGGATGATCATGGCGTCGACTACGCGATGTTCGGACACGTGGACGTGGGTTGCCTGCACGTCCGTCCCGCCCTGGACATGGCTTCCCCGGACGATGCCCGGCTGGTCCGCAGCATCAGTGACGAGGTTGTCGCCCTGGTAAAGCGTTACCGCGGGCTGCTGTGGGGCGAACACGGCAAGGGGTTCCGGGGCGAGTACACTCGGGAATTCTTCGGGGAATCCCTCTATCCCGTGCTCGGTCGGATCAAGGCCGCGTTTGACCCCAACAACAGAATGAACCCGGGCAAAATCGTCGACCCCATCGCCGGAGCCCAAGGGGTCACTGCGATCGACCAGGCGCCGCTTCGCGGGCAACGTGATGCCCGCATCGGCGGAACCACGCGATTGGCGTGGAACGACGCTATCGCCTGCAACGGGAACGGGGTGTGTTTCGATTGGTCCTTTGCGAACACGATCTGCCCCAGCTACAAGGTGACACGCGACCGGGTCCACTCCCCGAAAGGCCGTGCGACGCTCCTGCGCGAGTGGCTCAAGCAACTCGCGGACAACGACCTGACCCCGTCGGCAATCCCCTCTCGCCGCCCGCGCCGTCGACGCGCATCGCACCGGGAAGATTTCTCGCATGAAGTGTTCGATGCCATGTCGGGTTGCCTGGGGTGCAAGGCCTGCGCAACCCAGTGTCCGGTCCATGTCGATATCCCGGAGATGCGATCGCGTTTCCTGCAGGCCTATCATCGCGTCTACCGGCGGCCGTTGCGCGACTATGCTCTCGCAGGGACGGAGTTCGCTGCCGCTTGGCTTGGTCGTGCGCCGGCGCTCGGTCGGGTCATGCTGCGCAACAGAGGTGTACAGCGCTGTCTGAAGGCCTTCGGAATCAGCGATGCTCCTGCGCCGGCTTCACCCGGGGGACTTGTCGTCGCGAAGCAGCACGGCTATCTAATAGCCAGGTCCTGGCAACAAGCCAAAGCACGACTCGCATCATCCGGGAATTGCGTTGCGCTACTGCCGGATGCCTTCACCGCCTACTACGAAAACGAGACACTGCCTGCGGTGTGCCGCCTCGTGGAGGCCAACGGGTATGAGCCTGTGGTGCTCCCATATCAGCCGTCGGGGAAGGCCCTGCACGTCCACGGTTTCATGGACGGATTCCGAGGGACTGCCGGGAAACTGGTCAGCGCGCTGGAATCAGTGCTGGAGACTCACCGCCCCGTGGTGGCCATCGAAGCCAGTGTCGGGTTATTCCTGCGGGACGAGTGCCGCGGGGTAACCACCGGCAAACGCCCTCTGCCCATCTGGCTCTTACCGGAGTGGCTCGCCCAGCACGGTGCAGCGTCGGCGCCGACCACCACCGTCCCCAGCGACAGCCCTTACCACCTGTTCCTCCACTGCACGGAGAAAACGGCAGTGCCCGCCGTGGGCAACCTTTGGGCGGAGGCCTTCCAGCAGGCAGGGCTTGCGATGCAGACCGTGAACAGCGGCTGCTGCGGCATGGCCGGCGCGTACGGTCACCAGAGCGAACACTACGAGCGCTCACACGCGCTCTACAACGCCAGTTGGGCGCCAACCGTCAACGAGCAACACCCAGACCGGATTCTGGCCACAGGCTTTTCCTGCCGATCTCAAACCGAACGATTCGGGGGCATACGGCCACGCCACCCGGCGGTTGCCCTCGCCGATGCTTTCAAGGAGAACGCGGGGCATGCTCCCGCCGCGAATAAGCGAAATGCCAGGGACCATGCGGCCAGCGGCTGAAGTAGCCGCCGGACCGTGGCCGTTCAAAATACGATGACATAATCGAAAGTGAGGAGGCTCAATCATGCGGTTCACAACATCACTTCTTGCCAGCGCCACTGCAGCCGCTCTGCTTGCAGCAACGGCCGCGAATGCGCAGACCACGCTGCGGCTGGGATGGACGACCTCTGACAGCGAGACGGACCCCTACGCCATTGCCGCACGCTATTTTGCCGAAGAATTGGAGAACGAAGCCCCGGGCGCATTCGATGTACGCTACTTCCCGAGCAATGAGCTCGGAGACGAATCCGAAATGCTGCAAGGCATGCAACTCGGAACACTCGACGCCGGGGTCATTACCGGCACCCAGATTGCCACCGTCTCATCTGCCTTTCAGCTGAACGACCTGCCGTTCCTCTACGAGGACAACGCCCAGGCGCAGCGTGTCCTGGACGGTGAAGTCGGCGAGACGATGCTTGCCAGCCTCGAGCCCGAAGGCATCGTGGGCCTGGGGTTTGCCGAGGCCGGCTTCCGGCACACGATTAACAATCGTGGCCCGATCTATAGCCCGGACGACATCAGCGGGCTGCGCATGCGGGTACAACCCAGCGATCTCTTCATCGACAGCTTCCGGGCCATCGGCGCAAACCCGGTGCCCATGGCGTGGAGCGATGTCTTTACGGCGGTACAGCAGGGAACCGTTGATGGGCTCGAGATCCCGCTTGCTGTGATCTATGCCAACAACTACCCGGACGTGACGGACTATCTCTCACTCACCAGCCACAGCTACAACGCGCTCGGGCTGCTCGTCTCCAAACAGACCTATGACGCGTTGAGCGAAGAGCATCAGGAAGCGATGCAGACCGCCGCACGAAGCGCCATTGAACGCCAGCGCCAGACAGTGGCGGAAAATAACGATCAAATCGCCCAGAACATCGAAGATGCGGGCATGGAAATCAACGAAATCGATGACGTCGAAGCCTTCCGCGCTCTGGTCGAGGGTGTCTACGACGAATACCGCGATGCAATCGGCGGTGACCTGCTCGATATGGCACTGGAACAGGTCTCCGAGTGATCATGCTCCCACGGCTTCGGCGCGCCGGGGCCGTGGGAGTTTGTAGTCCGCCGCCGTGCAAAGGAGAGATCCCGACATGCTGCGCCGTGGCCTGGAAGCCATCAGCCGCTGGAGCGCCAACGTCACCGCTGTGGTCGCCTGCATAACAGGCATCACCATGGTGATCACGCTTCTCGTCGGAATCTTCTTTCGTTACGTCATGCAGGCCTCGCTCTCCTGGCCGGAAGAGGTCGCGCTGCTCACTTTCACATGGACGGTTTTCCTCACCGCCAGTCTCGGCGTGCGTGAGGATTTCCACGTGCGGGTCACGCTGTTGCGTGACGCCCTCCCCGACCACGCAGCCATCTGGCTTGAGCGCCTCCTACTCGTTGGTATCGGCGGATTCGCGCTGGCCATGTTCTGGTACGGCTGGGAGTTTGCCGAGTTCACGCAACGCCAGGTTTCCCCGGCCATCCGCTACCCACTCTGGATTCGTAACGCCTCTGTGCCAGTAGCCGGAGCTCTAATGCTCCTTCATGTGGCCGCTCGACTCTCGAGGCCGGCCTCGCACCGCCCGGACGCGACCGTGGAGACGTCGCTATGAGCATGGTGGCCATCGTCATGGTCGTCGGCCTGTTATTGCTTCTTGCGATCGGAATGCCGATTGCCTTTACTCTGGGGATACTCGCACTGACAGGCCTCTTCCTGACAGATACGAACCCGCTCATCCTCGGCCAGCGCCTGGTCGCTGGAACCAACGTCAACAGCCTGCTCGCAATCCCGGGGTTCATCCTGGCCGGAGACCTCATGAGTTCCGGTGGGCTTTCACGGCGGCTTGTCAAGATCGCATCGACCATCATCGGGCATCTGTCCGGCGGGCTGAGCATGGCGACCGTTGGTGCGGGCACATTCTTCGGCGCGATCTCGGGTTCGGCTCCGGCAACGACCGCTGCGATCGGCTCCGTCATGACCGACGAACTGGAGAAACGCGGTTATGAACGGGGCTATGCAGCAGCGCTCGCAACGGCCGTTGGACCACTGGGACAGATGATTCCTCCCTCGATTCCCATGATTATCTGGGGGGTTCTCTCGGAAGAATCCATCGCCAGACTTTTCCTTGCCGGCGTCATTCCGGGCTTGATCGCGGCAAGCGGTTTTCTGGTCGTCAGCTACATCTATGCACGAGTCCATGGGGTGCCTCGCGTAGAACGCGCCACAGTTGGCGATATCGCCCTCGCGCTGCGGCAGGGTATTTGGGCACTCCTTGCTCCCATCGTCATTCTCGGGGGCATCTACGGCGGCGTGTTCACGCCGACCGAGGCGGCTATGGTTGGCGCGCTGTACAGTTTTATCGTGGGTGTGTTCATTTATCGAGAGATCGGGTGGCGGGAACTCCCCGGGATTCTGCTTCGCTCCCTGCGCACAAGTGCCATGATCATGTTCATTATCGCGACGGCGTATGCCTTCGCGTGGGTCATCGCGAACGAGCAGATTCCGGCTCAACTGGCTGCCAGCATGCTCGCCATCACGGACAATCCGCTCCTTCTTCTGCTGCTTCTGAACATCATGTTGCTCCTGCTTGGGGCCGTGATGGACAACATCTCTGCGATGGTCATACTGAGCAGCGTGCTCATGGCCGTCGGCGCCCAAATCGGACTCGACCCGATCCAGCTCGGCGCGATGGTGGTCATTAACTTCGCCGTGGGTATGGTGACCCCTCCCCTCGGCTACTCCATCTTTGTCGGAGCCTCCATAAGTGGGTTGCGTATCGAAACAGTCGCTCGTCACCTCTGGCCATTTCTCCTCGTCCTCCTGGCAGTCATCGCCATCGTTGCATACGTGCCGTGGGTCACCCTGTGGCTACCGGGCTTGTGGGATTGAGTGAGGGTTACGCATGCATGCTCGAGAAATAGGACGACGTCTTCCCGCAGAACTAGCCAGCGTGCTTGAACGCGACATCCGGGAAGGAAAATTCGCTCCCGGAGCGAAACTGCCAACGGAGAGCGCGCTGGCAGAGCAGTTCGCCGTTAGTCGGCCGGCCGTGCGCGAGGCAATCGCACAGTTGCGGAGCGCAGGCCTTGTCCATACGCGCCAGGGCGCAGGCACCTTCGTCGCAGACGCAACCTCAGCCCGTTCCGCGTTCTCGCTGGCAGGCAGGCAGCTGGATAAGGCAGAACTGTGCTACGTGTTCGAGATTCGTGAGGAAGTAGAAACGGGAGCCGCCGCGTTGGCAGCACGCTACCGCTCCCTCGAGGATCTTGACGCAATGCGGGCATCGCTGAAGCGGCTCAACGATGCCGTGGAACACGGGCAGCCGGCCGCGCAGCACGACATTGACTTCCATCATGCCATTGCCGCCGCTTCGGGGAACCGGTTCTTCCACGAACTGCTGGAGCTATTTGCAGAGCAAATCGTTGAGTCCATCGTCATCGCCCGATCCAATACGGCCAGGACAGGCCGGCTCACGCACAGCGTCCAACTCGAGCACCAGTCGATCTTTGAAGCCATCGAGGAGGGGAATCCGGAGGCGGCGCGGGCCGCCATGCACGTTCACCTCTCCAACGCGAAAAAACGCCTGAGCCTTCGACGCCCAGCAGAATCATCCCGAACCGAGGCCGCGGAATGACGACCGACACCAACATCCCCGTGACACCCGCACCTGTCGCTCGGCCAAGCAAGCCGGATACGCCGCTGCCGTCGGGCTCGTGCGATAGCCATGCACACGTTTTCGACCCAGCCGGCCGGACACCGCTGGTCCCGACGAGCGAGTACGCTCCGGCTCCGGCGTCCCTCGTCGATTACGAGAACCTCCTCGGGACGCTTGGTTTCGATCGAGCGGTCCTCGTCCAGCCCAGCGTCTACGGGACCGACAATCGGCACATGCTGGAATGCCTGGAGAAGAAGGGGCCTGGCGACGAGGATGTATTCCGCGGCATTGTAGTCGTAGACGACTCCGTGACGGACCGGGAGCTTGAAGCGATGCACGCGGTAGGTGTCCGCGGAATTCGCGTCAACGTGGTTTTCGGAGGCGGTGTCGACTTCGACGTCCTCGCCAACCTCGGCGAACGCATCGCACCGTTGGGCTGGCACGTGCAGTGCTTCGTTGATCTTTCAAGACTTCCGGACTTTGCGAAAAAGGCAGAGCGCCTTCCGGTTCCGGTTGTCGTGGATCACATGGGTCACTTCCCGGTTGCGCGCCACGGGGACCGGTTACCAGCCTTTCAGGATCTGGTTGCCATGGTTCGAGAGGGTCAGGCCTGGGTGAAGCTTTCGGGGCCCAACCGAATCAGCGGCCACGACCACCCACCCTTCGATGACGTCAGGAGCCTGGTTGATGCCTTGGTAACGGCCAACCCGCAGCAGCTCGTGTTCGGGACCGATTGGCCCCACGTAAAGCTGCCAACGCCCGTGCCCGACGACGGTGCTCTGATCAACGCGTTCCATCAGTGGATCTCCGACATCGAGATCCGCCACGACATTCTCGTTCGAAATCCTGGAAAGCTTTACGGTTTCAACCACCCGTGAAGAGGCTGCCTCCAAGCGTCTAACTGCAGAGCCTCAGATCACACTGGGGATGCTTGAATGACCGATGACAAACAACGGCTCATATGGCCAATGAGCGGGGCCGATCAAGCCACTTCAGCACTGACCTGATCGCTGCCTCCTCCTGTAAC
>SKYZ01000377.1 GCA_007127625.1 Aquisalimonas sp.
CGGAGTTCGTGCAACGCTTCAAACGGGAGGGTATCCGCTGGTTTGCAACCGCAACCACCCTGACCGAGGCGAAGCAGGCCGAGGCTGCCGGAGCCGATGCAGTCATTGCCCAGGGGTTCGAGGCCGGCGGCCATCGCGGCTCCTTTGACCCTGCCCGCGGTGAGCGCCAATCCGTGGGGCTGTTTGCTCTGCTGCCCCGTCTCGCCGACCATCTGGACGTACCGATCATCGCGGCAGGCGGTATTGCGGACGGGCGCGGTGTCGCCGCCGCGCTGACCCTGGGCGCGAGTGCAGCCATCATGGGAACGGGGTTCCTCCGTTGCCCGGAGGCGCAAACGCATCCCGCTTGGGCCGATGCGCTGGCGGATCTGGAGCCGGAGAACACGGCACTCACCCGCGCTTTTACCGGCCGGGCCGGTCGATCCATCCTCACTGCCTTCGTCGATGCCATGGCTACACCCGAGGCACCGGATCCGCTGCCGTACCCGATACAGCGCAATCTGACCGGGCCCATGAAACAGGCCGGGGCGACTGCAGCCGATGTGCATCGCATGCAGGCATGGGCCGGACAGTCGGCGGCAATGGCCTCATCGCGACCGGCGGGGGAGTTGCTTGGACACTTGTGGAGCGACGCGAAAGCGATGCTGTAACCACGTGGCCGTCCTCCGTGCGGATACAACACTCCTCTCGGGGCGATAACCACGTTCTACCGTGCGACATGCACTGCGGTCACTGGACTCCGGTGGCTTGCTTGGCGCCGTTACAAGTCCCATCGGTCCGGGGCGGCCTTCTACCCGAATGCTTATCATTGACTCCGCTCGTTGCGGGAGACGGCAAACTGCTTTGCCTGGCCTTGGAGTTCGGCCGCCAGACGGGCTAGTTCATCGCTTGCACCCGTCACCTGCTCGGCACCGCTCGCCGCCTCTTCAGCCAGTTCACGGATGCTGACAATGCTTCGGTTCATCTCCTCACTGGCGCTGCTCTGCTCCTCCGCTGCGGAAGCAATCTGAGTGTTCATGTCATCGATTCTGGCGACAGATCCGGTAATCGACTCCAGCGCCCGTGCCGCCTCATTCGCCTGCTGGTTGCCTGCTTGGGCCCTCTCACGGCTTACTTCCATCACCTCTACTGCTTCACCGACACTGGCTTGCAAGCGGTGGATCGTCTCCCGAATCTGTGTTGTTGATTCCTGGGTGCGGGATGCCAGGTTGCGGACCTCCTCCGCGACAACAGAGAAACCACGCCCGGTTTCCCCCGCCCGCGCCGCCTCGATGGCAGCATTCAGCGCTAGCAGGTTGGTCTGCTCGGCGATACCGTTAATGACATCCAACACCGTGCTGATATTGTCAGTCTCGGTCGATACACGACGGATCGCCTCTCCTGCGTTCTCGACATCCGAGGCAAGGGACGCGATGGATTCGGAAGCCGTCCTTACCACCCCCAATCCGCTTGTCGCCTCTGTGCCGGTGCTGTTCGTGGCTTCTGCCGCTACACTCGCATTCCGCGCCACGTCCTGAACCGTTGTGGTCATCTCGTTCATCGCGGTCGCCACCTGTTCGGTTTCCTGCCGCTGGTGGTCCACGTTGTTCGAACTCTCCCGCGCCGCAGTCGCCAGTTCCTCGGAAGCAGAAGCGAGCTGACTGGTCGCGGAAGTCAGTTGCTGGATGATCCCTTCAAAGGACTCCGCCATCGTATTGAAGCCGTTAACGATGGTGCGCATCTCATCGCGGCTCCTGGGCTCCAGCCGCGTCGTGAGGTCCCCACGCGCGAGGGCCTGGCTCGCCCCGGCGACCGCTTGAATATTGGTCTGAATCGAGCGATACAGGCCAGCAAAGAGGTATGCCAGAAGCCCCAGCGTCGCCACCGTTACGGCGACAGAGACATTGCGGATCCGTGTTGCCTGCTCGATGCGTTCAATAAACAGGCCGTCCAGCGCTGGCACAACGGCATCGTAGAGATCGAAAGCTTCGCTGATGGCACCGGTCGCCGCATCGAAGATCTGCTCGCTTTCCACATGAATCGTTTCCGTAGCCAGCAGTTCATCATTCAGTAAGGCTGAAAGGGTTTCGACCGCGGAAGCAGTGCTGCTGATGTAACCGCCTAGTTGCTCGGTGAGCGCGGGATTGGCCCTTTCCGCCGACTCCAGACCTTGAGTCAGACTCGTATTCTGCTGCTCCATGTTGTTGGTCAGGACTGCCAGCCTCGTACGTTGATCGCCTTCGAGTGTTCCGTTTGCTGCCGCGGCAGCACCAACCGCCCGACTTTGCCCCATGATTTCGGTCAGAATGAGCAAGCGGTTCACCACCGCATCACCCAGATAGTAAGTATCCAATTGCGGATCTAGCGTGATATTGGAAGCGTCGGCAGCCTGCCCGATCAACTCGATTACTTCGGCGATAATGGCCGTGTGCTGTTCGAAACTCTGCTGGACGCTAAGGTCTGCCGCACGCGCACGGATGTCTTCCCACTGGCGTTCGATCCGGTCGATCCGATTGCCTGTATCGAGGTTGTCACCAATCCGGTCATCAACCTCCCGAAGGTCGGTGAGGGTATGGTCCACCCGGTTGCGAATGCTCTGTACCCGCTCCCTGGCAGCTTCGTCTCCTCCTAGTATTGCCGCCATCACACCCCGGTGCTGCTGGAGGTATTCCACCGGTTGCCTTGCTGCCCCTATGTAGGCAAGCCCATGCCGTTCAGCCTCGACGAAGCGGATGGTGTTGTTCTGCTCCTGAATGAGTAACGCGCTCAAGACCACGAGGGGGCCAAGAATCAAGGCGAAAAGAAGCCCGAATTTGGCAGGAAATTGCATCCGGTCCATCAGCCGAACGGCTGGTCGAAGAAACGTATCGGTATTCATGGTTCTTCTCCGTACCTGTTGTTGTTCGAGTCCGCTGCCGCCTAGTTCCACGCGCTGCAGAGTTCGTCGATGATCTCCGGTTCACCGGCAAGATAGTCCTGAAGTGGCATCGGCCGGCCTACGGCGTAGCCCTGGGCATAGTCGATCCGCAGCTTGCGCAGCGCATCAAGGGTTGCTTGGTCTTCCACGAATTCCGCGGTAACGGCAACGCCAAGTACTTTGGCGATGTGGCCCACCGACTCGATCATGGCTCGATCGAACGGATCGCTGGTCAGGTTGCGCACGAATGAGCCGTCGATCTTGATCTGCTGAATCGGCAAATTCTTCAGGTAGGTGAGCGACGACAACCCTGTACCGAAATCGTCCAACGCAAATGAGTAACCTTGATCAATCAGAGGCTGAATGAGCTCAAGCACGGTATCGATGTTGCCGACTGCCGCGGTTTCGGTGATCTCGAAACAGAGAGTCTCGGGCCGAATCTTGTATTCTTGGGACTGCTTGCATATGAAGCGGGGCAGGTCGCTGTCGGAAAGCGACAAGCCCGACAAGTTGAGATTAAGCACGGTGTCTTCTTGCTTGATCTCACTGCTGGCTAATGCCTCGCATGCGTTCCGGATGACCCAGCGGTCAACGTCGGCCATCAGGTTGTAACGTTCCGCAGCCGGAATAAACGCCATGGGTGGAGCAAGCGTCCCGTTACGCATGCGCAGTCTCACCAGGATCTCCACGCGTTTCGGAAGACCTGGCCGGAGGGGCAACAAGGGCTGGCAGTAGAGTTCAAGACGCTTCTCGCGAAGGGCATCCGTGATTTCGGTAACCCAATGCATCTCGCTTTGCTGCTGAGATAACTCCGCATCATCCGGGTGAAAGACTCGAATGCGATTCCGTCCTGTGGCTTTGGCCGCATAACACGCTGCGTCCGCCTGACTTAGAAGCTCCGACTGGCTGGCGCTTAAGTAAGTAATGGGGGTTGCGCCAATGCTTACGCTGATCTCGAATATCTTTCTTTCCCAATTGAACCGGAATGCGCGGAGCGTTCTGCGCACCTCTTCCAGAACCTCCATGGCTTTCTCCATGGAGCAGTTATTCAGAAGTAGCGCAAACTCGTCGCCACCGAGCCTTGCCAAAGTATCGGAATCGCGGATCCGCTTGCGCAGGAGGAAGGTGATCTGCCGCAGCATCCGATCACCTGCGGCGTGGCCACAGGTGTCATTGACCACTTTGAACTGATCCAGGTCGAGGTACGCCAACACATGGTGACTGCCGTCGGCGCGAGCATCCTCAACCGCGCTCTGCAGTCGCCGCTCGAATTCACGACGATTGATGAGACCCGTGAGAGCGTCCCGGGTGGCGTGATACGAGAGCAAATGTTCCGCCTGACCCGATGCGTCGGTCGAATAGAACACCACGACGCAGCCGACGACGTTGGCATCACGGTCTCTGATCGGCGCCGCCGAATCCTCGATCCCAACTCGCCGACCGTCTCGACGCACGAGCACGTGCCCGTTAGTCAGGCCAACGACGTGTCCTTCCCGCAGGCAGGTGCCGATGGGGTCAACGAGCGAGGCGTGCAGGGTGTTCTGCACGTGCAATATCTCGCTGCTAAGCCGGCCTTTGGCTTCAGCTGTGCTCCAGCCCGTGAGTTCCTCGGCGACCGGGTTCAGGTACTCGACGTGGCCACTGCTGTCGGTGGTGATGACCGCATCACCGATGGAATCGAGCGTGGTTTCGGCCAACTCTTTCTGGAGGAAAAGCGCGTTGGCGTTGTTGCGCACTTGCACCATACTGCTTGCCGCCAAGAGGCTGGCTAAAAGGGCAAACAACGAAAACCCTCCGAACGCCAAGGCGTCATGGCGTGCCAAACTATCGACTTGGGCCTCCGTCACGTCAGACACGACGCGTGACGTTCCAATGACCTCATCAATCGCCGCGGTTGCAGCGTCATACCATTCAAGAGATTCCATGGGATATGTTCCGGTATCACCGTCGGCGAGCATGGCCTTGAGGTCCGGCTTGAAACGGGCCTCCAAAGTCTCTTCTATCGTATCGAGATGAGCGAGTAGGCGATTACTTGTCTCGGGCATATTCCGGAGCAGCAGGAGTTCATCCACCGTCTTATCGATCACCGATAGATTGCTTTTGATCAGACGCATCTGCGCGGGTGGAAGCGGGGCGCCTGTGCCGGAATGGAAAGAGAGGATGGCGCGGATCTGCCCCATCATTTCGGAGATCCGCCATGCAGATCGCTGTACCGAGGAATTGAGCTGTGTAACCTCGATCGGGGCGTCCGCGCTCAAAAGGATCTGACGGCTCAACGAAGCCCCCGCATCGATGACCTGGGTCGCCGCGTCGAACCACTCGTCAGCCTCGATCTGACGACGTCCCGTATCGATACTTTGATCGGCCAAAGCCCGTGCCTCTTGTAAAGCCTTCCATGCGGCCTCGGCACGGGTTCTGTGTACCTCAATGGCGGAGGTGGCCGAACTGACTGAAAGGTTCCCTGCTAATGTAAGAGCATCGCGCCAGTACTGATCGCCGGTGGTGCGTGCTCGTTGCAGTTTCGCAAGCGCCTCGGGTGATACCTCACCACCAAGTGCCGCCGACGTCAGGCCACGTTCTCTGGCCTGATGCGCGGAAGCCCGGAGGAGTTCATCGGTAACTTGATTCGCAGTCTGCAATTGTTGCGCTTTCGCATGAGACGAATACGCTTGCCACGCGAGCACCGCGGTCATGCCCACGAGCATCAAGCCTGCAATGGCAACGGAGACATTGATCAAATTGTTAGTGAAAAAGCCACGTAAATTCGGTCGCATCACGTCACCCCTCCCATCGCGGTCCCTAGCTTCCTAGCAACCCGCAAACCGCTTTGTCAGACCCGCGGTACGCTGAATTTCCTCGCCCAGCACAACCATCCGCTCCTTGGCCAGCTTCGTATTCCGCTGCACATCGCCAGCCAGTTGATCGATAGTACTGATGGTCTGATTCACCTCTTCGGCAGCAACGCTTTGCTCCTCGGTCGCGCTTGCAATCTGGTGAGTGAAGTCTCGAATCGATGCCACACCGGCATGGATGTTCCGCAACGCATCGTGCGACTCGTCGGCGCAGGTAAGGGTCCCGGTCGCAACCTCGTAACTCTCATCCATCGCGGTTACCGCCTTCGTCGACTGTTGGCGGATGGACTCAACAATTCCCTGAATCTCCGTCGTGGATTGCGAGGTGCGAAGCGCAAGAGCCCTCACTTCATCCGCGACCACGGAAAACCCGCGGCCAGCCTCGCCGGCTCTAGCGGCCTCGATGGCAGCGTTCAGAGCGAGGAGGTTCGTCTGCGCGGTAATTCCCTGGATCAGAGTCAGTGCCGTTTCGATTCCCTGTGTCTCCTGGACCAACTCCTTGATCACCGCGCTGGCATCCTGCACCCGGGCAGCGAGTTCACGCACGGCATGCGGACTTTGCTCGACAGTCTCCATCCCGCTTTCCGTCTGTTCAGTAATCTCCCTGGCCCTGGTGGCCCCGTCAGAAACATTGGAGGTGACTTGCTGAACCGCCTGCGACATTTCCTCCATCGCCGTAGCTGCCTGCTGCGTTCGGGACATCTGGTCAAAGGCAATCGAATGTCCCTGGTCAATGGCCGAGGAGGTTGTCCCGGCCTCCGCGTCGATTACCCTGATCGTGTCGCTGAGGCGCTTGGACACTGCCTGGAGTTCGGTCTTCAATTGCAAGAGCGCAAGGCCGATCCGCGACTCTTCATCGTGCTTTCCGAAGTAGATCTTCTCGGCCAGAGGATCGTCGACCAGGTCCGTCGCGGCAGCAATCGCCGCCGAAACGGGGTGCAGTGCGAGTGATAATCCCGCAAGAAAGATGCAGACCGCGACCGCGAACCCCACGAGCTGCGCCAGGGGAGTAGAGATCGCGGCAGCGACGATCAACGGGACCAGTACCGCGCCAAAGAGCAATGCAAGGCGGGTCTGCACGCCGAACGTCAGCCGCGGTCGCGGCGGCGGCTCAATAGCCCCCTTATCCGGCTCCCTGCTACTGAGGTGGTGGTACAACTTCGTGGCTCTCGCGACAGCGGCCTCATCGGGCTCTTGCCGTACCGACTGCAGTTCTCGCAGGTTCCCCTCATCGTCGAGAATCGGAGTCACGTAGGCGTGGACCCAGTAGTGGTCTCCGCTCTTGCAACGATTCTTGACGATGCCCATCCAGGACTTGCCGCTTTTCAGCGCTCGCCAGAAACTCTCGAATGCCGTTCGGGGCATGTCCGGATGGCGAATCACATTGTGCGGCTGGCCGAGCAGCTCTTCATTGGAAAAGCCACTTACGTCGAGAAACTCCTGATTGACATACGTGATCCGACCCTTGGGGTCGGTGGTAGAGAGGATGTTCGCGTTCGGGCCGAGTGATACGCGGTCCTGTGTAACTGGCTGGTTGAGGCGCATGCGCTGACCCTCCTACCCAAGATTCCGTGTTGCCTCCGGTTCTCTGGAATCTGCCCCGGAGACGCAGGTCATGGACGCTCACGGCGTTGTCCACGAATGAACCAGCGGGGGTAGGGCTGGTCGTGCTCTTGTGCGCGCAGAAGTTGTCGGCAACCTTGCGCTGAACATAAATAATGAGAACGTTGGGCATTTGCCCAACGATTCACGTCGCCACGTTGCGGGATCGAGAGTACGTCCACTCTGGGCGGCTCTGCGTCGCTGCGACGCGCTTTGCGAATCCGGCCATGGCCATGACATCCGCTGGTCGGTGAATATAGAAACCTTGAATGTTCTGGCACCCTAATCCGTGAAGCATGCTTAACTGCGCGTCGTCCTCGACACCCTCGGCGATGGTCTCGAGTTCTAGGGACTGAACGAATTCGATGAGGCGCGCTACGAACTTATGACCCCCATCGTCGCCCAATGCCGTGACGAACTCGCGATCGATCTTGATCGCATTGACTGGGAGGCGACTCACGTGGCTCAACGAGGAGAAGCCGGTTCCGAAATCATCCAGGGCCAGGCGCACACCAAGCCGGGATAAGCCATCGATGACCGAGGCGGTGACATCACAGACAGTCAGTTCGGAAGTTTCAACGATCTCGATCTCCAAGGCATCGGGCGGGATTTCGTGGTAGCGCAAGATCGCCTCCACTTCGGCGTGAAAGGCGGGATCAGCCAACTGTCGAGCACTCACGTTCACCGCGACTCTTGGTATCGGAATCCGGCTCGCCCACCAACTCCGGAGCTGGCGACATGCCTCATTAAGCACCCAACGACCACATCGCATGATCAGGCCGGTCTCTTCCAATACCGGGATAAACTCTGCCGGGGAGACTGACCCCAGGTAAGGATGATTCCAGCGCAACAAGGCCTCCACGGCGCGGACTGATCCGGATTCGAGATGGATCTGCGGCTGGTAGGCGAGACTGAGTTCACCGCGATATGAAGCCTGCTGGATCTCGTTGCGCACGCTGAAGTGACGCGAGGCCGTCACGCTCATGTTCCGGTGATAACGTCGCTTTCCGATGCCCTGCTCTTTGGCCTGATACATGGCCGTGTCTGCATGCTTCTGCAATGTGAAACTGTCATCACCGTCATCAGGTGCGATCGCGATGCCGATGCTGGCACTCAAGTGCACCGGACGGAGCCCAATGCGGAACTCCGGTTGCATCGCCTCGAGGAGGGCGTTTGCGTAGCTTTCAGATCGAGCGGTGGCACCCGCGCCCCGAACAACAATCCCGAATTCGTCGCCACCCATGCGGGCCAGCAGGTCGGGAGCTTCCACCACGCCACTCATGCGGGATCCGACGTCGAAGAGCAGATGGTCACCGACCAAATGGCCGAAGGTATCGTTGATTGCCTTGAAGCCATCCAAGTCTATGAGCAATAGGCCTACTCCGCTGCCGGCTTCGCGGTTGACCAAGGCTTCCTCGATTGCCTCTTGCAGCCGGGCCCTATTCGGAAGATCGGTCACCTGGTCGATATACGCCAGTCGTTGCAGCCGCGACTCGGCGGACTTCTCGTCGGAGACATCTCGACCGGTGGAGACGAAGTGTGTGATCCGACCGCTTTCATCGAACACAGGTGTAATCGTCTTGGCTTCATGGTAGATCGTGCCCCCTTTGCGGCGATTCACGAACACGTGCCGAAAAGGAAACCCTGCATGCAGCGTGCGCCACAGGTCGCGGTAGAACGACTTGGTGTGAGCGCCGGACTTCACCAGAGACGGTTTCTTTCCGAGGGCCTCGCGCTTGTTGTAGCCAGTCATCAACACGAAGCTCTCGTTCACATAGAGGATCCGGCCAACCGCGTCGGTAATCACAACCGAATCCGCGATCTGCTCGAATACACTCGTGAAAACCTCGTCTCTCAGACTGATTCCCGATTCTTCATTCATATTGTTAATCCAAGCGGTTGGTCGTTGACCGTGTCGACTTTTCTTCTGTACAGGTGCTGGCCACGAGCAAACCGATGCTGCCCGCAGCAACAACGCAGTTAGTGGTTAACCAACCGGGGGTAGGGGGAGGCAAAAACAGATTCAATCACGCGGGGTAACGGCGTAATGCAAGTCTCGCTCTTAATAGGTAGCACGTGCCAACAGGATCTACAACCTAGGTGCTGCTCGCATCAACGGGAACTGTGATCAACTCCTCGTTCAGCGTCGTCGCAGCGTATCGATGGCTGCTCCGC
>SKYZ01000186.1 GCA_007127625.1 Aquisalimonas sp.
ATCACCGTGTGGACGGGCAGCCAGCGCCGCACCATCCAGCTCGGCCTGGGGATCTTCCTGGCGGGCACATTGCTGTTCCTGCTGCCGGCCCTGTGGCTGATCTTCGCCGCCATGTTCCTGTTCTGTGCCGGGATGTTCCTGGTGCATGGCACGGCGCCGGGGGTGGTCAACGCCCTGGCGCCGGATCGGCGCGGCGTGGTGAACGGACTCTACATTGCCTCCTACTACGCCGGGGGCACCCTTGGCGCCTGGCTGCCTGGTATCATCTACGCCGCCAGCGGCTGGACGGTGATGGTGGTGTCCACCAGTGTCATCCTCGCCATCGCCGCCGCGGCGACACGCTATCTGCCAACCCCGCATGCTGGAGCAGCACGGCAATGAGTCGACTCGGTGACATCCCTGTTTCCATCCTCGATCTGGCGTCCATCGTCGAAGGCGGCTCGCCAGCAGACGCCTTCGCCCGCACCGTCGCTCTGGCACAGGAGGCAGACCGGCTCGGCTTTCACCGGCTCTGGCTGGCTGAGCACCATAACCTCGACGGCATCGCCAGTGCCGCCACGGCGGTACTCATCGGGCATGTGGCGGAGAAGACCTCCCGCCTCCGCGTTGGCTCCGGCGGCGTCATGCTGCCCAACCACGCGCCGCTGGTGGTGGCGGAGCAGTTCGGCACCCTGGAGACGCTCTATCCGGGGCGCATCGACCTGGGGCTCGGTCGGGCACCCGGCACCGACGGCGTCACCGCACGGGCCCTGCGGGGTGCCAACGCCAGCCTGGAGCCGGACTTCGCCGAACTGCTGGCGGAGCTGCGGGGCTATCTGGCGCCGGCCCGGGAGGGCCAGAAGGTCCGTGCCATTCCCGGCCAGGGGCTCGATCATATTCCCATCTGGTTGCTGGGCTCCAGTGGCTACAGCGCCCAGCTGGCCGGCCAGCTGGGCCTGCCCTTCGCGTTCGCCAGCCATTTCGCACCCCGCCACGTGCACGAGGCCCTCGCCCTGTACCGCAATGTGTTCCAGCCCTCGGCAGTGCTGGAACGACCCCATGCCATGGTGGCCATGAACGTCATCGTGGCCGACACCGACGCGGAAGCGGACCATCTCGCCACGTCCATCCGTCAGAGATTCCTGCGCATGGTGCGCAACCAGCGCGGCCGACTGCAGCCGCCGGTGCCGGACATGGAGGCGCTGTGGTCGCGTCAGGAGCAGGCCATGGTGGAAGCGACGCTGAGTGCCAGCGCGTTCGGCGCCGCCGACACGGTTCGTGACCAGGTGAACGCGTTTCTCACCGCCACCGGCGCCGACGAGCTCATGGTCACCACCGATACCCACGACCCGGCGGCACGCCTGGACTCCCTTCACCGGTTTGCCGAATTCGCCATCCCCGACCCCGTGATCACCACCAGCGCCTGACCAAGACCGCGCGCCGTTGGCGACCAGCCGGAGGCCGATGCCGTAACGGCGTTCTAAATATATGCGGAAACGCTCTTTCCCGCGCATGCGGGACATTGTTTAGACTTCGCGCCGCTGGACTCTCCGAACCGAGGAGTACTTGAGACATGGCAGCAACATCCGCCTCCATCGCCGGCCGCCCGGGTGGCATGAACCCCGCCGGCTGGGTTGCCGCGGTACTGGTCATCGTCGGGCTGCTGTATCTCGGCCAGAGCATCGGCGTCAATCAGGCGGCGCTGTTCCTGGTGGGCGGCCTGCTTGGCGTGGCCCTGTACCATGCGGCCTTCGGCTTCACCTCCGCCTGGCGGGTCTTCATCACCGACCGCCGTGGCCGCGGCCTGCGTGCGCAGATGATCATGCTGGCCATCGCCGTCATGCTGTTCTTCCCGGTGCTGGATGCGGGCTCCATCTTCGGTAACAACGTCTACGGCTTTGTTGCGCCCATTGGCGTGGCAGTCGTCGTGGGCTCATTCCTGTTCGGCATTGGCATGCAGCTCGGCGGCGGGTGCGCGTCCGGCACGCTGTTCACGGCGGGCGGCGGCAACGTGCGCATGGTGGTCACCCTCATCGGCTTCATCCTCGGCTCGGTGATCGCCACGCATCACGTGGACTGGTGGTGGGATCAACCCGCCTTCAATGCCGTCTCCGTGGTCAACACTCTGGGACTCGCCGGAGGGCTGGCCCTGAGTTTCGCGCTGTTCGCCACCATCTACGGCCTGACGGTGGTGCTGGAGAAACGCCGCCACGGGGGCCTCGAACAGCCGGCCGCCGCGGAACGTGTCGGCTGGACACGGTTCCTGCGTGGCCCGTGGCCGCTGATCTGGGGCGCCGTGGCGCTGGCGGTGCTCAATTTCATCACGCTGATCCTGGCCGGCAGGCCCTGGGGCATCACCGCAGCGTTCGCCCTGTGGGGAGCGAATGCCTTCGAGGCGGTGGGCATTCAGGTAAGCCACTGGGATTACTGGCAGCTTCCGCATAACGCCCAGGCACTCCAGGCGAGCGTGTTTCAGGACGTGACCTCGGTGATGAACTTCGGCCTGATCCTGGGCGCCCTCATTGCCGCATCCCTGGCCGGGCGCTTCGCTCCCAGCCTGCGCATCCCTTTCCGACCGCTGATGGCGGCGATTATTGGCGGGATTCTGCTGGGTTACGGCGCGCGGCTGGCGTTCGGTTGCAACATTGGCGCCTACTTCAGCGGCATCGCCTCCGGCAGCCTGCACGGCTGGGCATGGTTGGTATTCGGCTTCCTGGGCAACATTGCGGGCGTGAAGCTACGCCCCTGGTTCTTCGGTGGCGAGAGCCCCCGGACGCAGCCCTCCGGCGCCTGAACCATCGGCATGCTGCGGGGATGCTCACGCCCCAAGCGTCAGTGACTATCCATGGCGGGGAACCGGGCGATCACCTCGGTTTCCTCGCCATCGCGCAACCGCGTCAAGGGCATCCAGTTCCCGGGCCGCTGCTGGTGCACCAGGCGGCGCAACTGGTCCGCCGACTGCACGGCCCGGCCAGCCGCCCGGAGAATCACGTCGCCTTCGCGAAGCTCCGCGGCCGCAGCCACGGAATCGTCCGCTACATGGGACAGCCGGACGCCCTCCTCATCGTCCTCCGGCACCACGCCCAGGCGCACCACCTGCAGCTCATGGCGGTCATCACCGGTCAGCAGGAAGACCGCCCGCGCCAGGTCCGGCTCCAGGGAGGCGCAATCCGCCCCCTCCCCGCGCGGCAGCAGTACCGCCACATCATCAACACCGACATCCCGTAGCTGCCCCGGCACCCCGTGGCCGTACTCCATGTGCCCGCTGCCGGCCAGCAAGACCACCAGGGGCGGGGCATCCTCGCCATCCCGGGCCGACACGGCGCCTTCCGCCATGGCGCGGTCACGGGCCAGCTGGGCCCTCACGAAGGCCTCCACTGATCCTCCCGTGCCACGCTGCGCGTGCTGGTGGAAGGATTCCTTCAGGCGCTCACGGTACGCCTCCGTCGGCTCTGCCGCCGGACCGACGTCATGGCGCTCGTCGGCGGGAACGGCGTCCCAGCCGTCGGCGCCAATGCGCTGCACCAGTGGCCGATCCAGGTTCACTGCCCGCAGGGGAATGCCGTGCAACCGCGCGAAGTGGAAAATGGGCAGGTACAGGTCCGGGTGAAAACCCCAGTGGGTATACCAGTCGCTGGCCGCCAGGAACGCGTCCTCATCCAGTTCCCCGTCCACCCAGGCATCCAGCGCCGGCTGCGCCTGGCGGGGCAGCATTTCCAGCGCGATGACCAGATCGCTGCGGTGCGCCCGGAGGTGGGCAAGGGTGGAGAGTTGCCAGCGGTGGTGCTCCATGCGGTCATGGCGCTCCCCCAGCAGGACCACGTCCTGCCGGGCCAGATCCCGATACAGAGCAGTATCGGACAGTCGCTCGCCTCCCGGCTCGCACCAGGTTCCGGCCCGGTCATCCCCGGCCACGGCCGGAGTCAGCACCACCGCCGCCAGCAGCGACGCAAGAACTCGCGCGATCCGATCCATCGCAATCTCCAGGGAAACGCTGCCGCTCCGCCTACGTCATTCCGCAGCGGGCCTGCTACCATGCCTGCACATTATGTCCAAGAAACCGGGGGAGTCCATGAGCCGCATCATCGCCTTCGATGTCAACGAAACCCTTCTCGATCTCGCCGCCCTCGATCCCCTGTTCGAGGATATTTTCGGGGCGGCCTCGGTGCGCCGCGAGTGGTTTTCGCAGGTTCTGCAATCCGCCATGGTCACCACCATTTTCGGGCAGTACCAGGATTTCGGCACCATTGCCGGGCATGCCCTGAGCCAGATGGGCGAGCGGCACGGGGTACGCCTGACCCAGAAAAATCGGGACGCTGTCAGTGGCGGGCTTCGCAGCCTGCCCCCACACAGCGACGTGCAGCCAGCGCTTCGCCGCCTGACCGACAGCGGCATGCGCCTGATCGCACTGACCAACTCACCACCCCAGGTCGCGCGTGCACAGTTGGAAAACGCGGAGCTGGCCGGTTTCTTGGAGGACATTTTCAGCGTCGATGCCGCGCAGACCCTGAAACCGGCGCCGGAAGTCTACAACACCGCCGCCCGCAGCCTTCTGGCAAGCGCCCAGGAGATGCGCCTGGTGGCAGCTCACGCCTGGGACGTGGCGGGTGCAATGAACGCCGGATGGCACGCAGCCTTCGTGGCCCGCCCCGGCCAGGTGCTCGATCCCCTGTTTCCGGCACCGGACATCGTCGGCAGCGATCTGGGCGAGGTGGCCGACCAGATTCTGGCCAAGGACACCGGCAGCGCTGACGAAGCCTGATTCTCCCCCTGCTCGCGGCGACGACCCAGCGGGGTACGTCAATGGCAATACCACACGAGGACAACATCCGATGCGCGCAGCCTGTTACGAACGAGTCGGTCCGGCATCCGACGTACTGCAATTGGTGGAGCTTCCCACGCCGGTCCCCGGCGCCGGCGACGTTCGTGTGCGCCTGCAGTGCAGCGGCGTGAATCCCTCCGACGTGAAAACACGTGCCGGGGCACGCAGCCGGGAACTGCCGTTCCCGCGCATCATCCCCCACAGCGACGGCGCCGGCGTGGTCGATGCCGTCGGTGACGGAGTCACGCAGTTCACGCCCGGCGATCGGGTCTGGGTCTGGAATGCCGCGTGGGGCCGGCCCGACGGCACCGCCGCCGAGTACGTGGTGTTGCCGGCGGAGCAGACCGTACCGCTGCCGGAGGATACAGGTCCGGAGGTGGGGGCCTGCCTCGGCATTCCCGGGCTGACCGCCTGGCACGCGGTGTACTGCCACGGTGGTGTCCGCGGTCAGACGGTGTTGATCCCGGGCGGGGCCGGCGCCGTGGCCCACTATGCGATTCAGATGGCGCGGGATGCCGGCGCGGACCGGGTCCTGAGCACGGCAAGCTCCGAGGCCAAGGCGGAGATTGCCCGGCAGGCCGGTGCGGACGCCGTATTCAACTACCGGGAAGAGGACGTGGCGGCGCGGGTCATGGACGCCACGGGAGGAGCCGGCGCGGATCGGATCATCGAACTGGAATTCGCCGCCAATGCCGCCACCGACCTGGCCGCGGTGCGTGCGAACGGCCTCATTGTGGCCTTTGGCGCCAATGCCAGTGAGGTTCAGATCCCGTTCTTCCCGGCCATTCTGAAGAACGTGCTGGTGCAGTTCTTCATCGTCTACAACCTGCAGCCGGAGGACCGCGCCAGGGCCATTGCCGGCGTCACCGACCTGCTGGAACGCGACGTGCTGCACCACCGCATTGCGGAGCGGCTGCCGCTGGCGGAGATCGCCACCGCCCACGAACGTGTGGAATCCGGCGCGGCCGTTGGCAACGTGGTCATCGATCTGGAATAACGTCGCGGGCAGCAGCGGGGGCATGAGCCGGAATCAGCCGCGCCAGCCCCCGACGCATCACCTGCACCAGCCCCGGCCGACCGCGCTCCCCGGCCAGCCGGGCCGCCTCGGCCCAGGGACAGCGCTGGAGCACACGGGCCACCAGGGCCGTCTGCTCATTGTTCTCCAGCCGAGCGCGGACCTCATGGCGGCTCAGCGCCCAGAGCACCACGCGATGGAGCCCGGTGAGAGAAGCCTCGAAGGCGCGCTGCCCCCTGGCGAAGCCCACAACGTCCAGCCAGTCCTCCACGTCCGGCGGCGGTATGTCCAGATCGGCCAGCAGGGACAACACCAGTTCCGGCTCGACCACGGCCAGCGGGTCTGCGAGCTGCCCCGGAAAGTCCCGTGCCATGCGGGCCCGGCCCTGCTCCAGCAGACCTTCACCGGTGTCGCCGAGGCTCCGTGCAACCACTGCCGAATGGGTGCCGCTGGCGGCGTCACGACGCACACCCAGGCGCAGGGGGTAGCACCCGGAACGCTGCCAGAAGCGCAGCAGATCCGGCGTCGCCCCGAAACTGGCACCGACCAGGTGCATGCCCTCCGCCCG
Organism: Aquisalimonas sp.; assembly: GCA_007127625.1. Classification (GTDB taxonomy): domain Bacteria; phylum Pseudomonadota; class Gammaproteobacteria; order Nitrococcales; family Aquisalimonadaceae; genus Aquisalimonas. The sequence goes on from SKYZ01000186.1 coordinate 6,385, forward strand.
GGCATCCGCGGCCACCGTGTCCACAAGGGCGCTCCCCAGACCGCGACCCTGGCGCCGGGGATGAACGGCGATCCGCATGATCCGGGCGACGCGGGCGCAGGCGCCCTGCGGAAGCCCAACATGGGCCGCCAGGGACTGCGGCAGCAGATGCCCCCGCGGCCGTCGCTCCCCCGCCCAGATGGCGCGACTGGTTGCTTCAGCGAAACCGCCCTCGTTGGCCACCAGCGCCGTGCCCACCAGGTCCTGCCCCTGCCACAGGAGATAGACGCTCAGATTGGGGCCATCCAGCAGGTTGCGCAGGTCCAGCGGCCGGGTGCGGTAGTGCGCATGGACGAGTAATCCGAACAGTGCCCGCAGCAATTCCGGTTCGGCCAGCAGACGATCACGGTCAAGACGCTCGGCCCCTGGCGTCTCCGTTGCCGTGCCCTCGGTCAGACCCGGCAGGTCTGCGTCCAGGACCAGGGCGCGGAACACCAGCGCTTCCACCGGATCCCCTGATTGCCAGCGCACGGGCTCATTCAGCGTGACGTACTGCCGACGCGGACTGCCCGCCTCCAGCAGACCCTGGAAACGCAGCGCGAAACCACGACCACTGCCCTCGTACCCGTGCACCGTGGTGGCGAAGACAATGCGGCTATGCTGCTGCAGCAGCCGTGCGAGCGTGTTCGCGGGCAATGCCGCGGCCTCGTCCACCAGCACCAGTGCCGGCGTTCCCCCCCCGGCGGCAATCTCGCCGGGGAGCAGGAACCGCAGCCGTGCCCCGTCGGGCGATACCACCTCGGTGCGCCCCGGAGTCACTGCCAGAAGGCGCGCGGCGTGGGCCAGCACCGGCACCACCGCAGACCGGCGCGGGCCGGTGACGACAATCACCCCCCCACGGTCGCGGAGCAGACGGCCGGCGGCGATCCCCAGGGCAGCCGATTTGCCGCGGCCGCGATCCGCGGTGAGAACGGTGGGGCGACGACGATGGCCCGTCGCCGTGCGCAGCACGGCGGCGACGGCGGTGGCCTGGTCGGTGGTGATGCAATCGGGATCCTCGGGGACGGACCGTTGGCAGGAGGGCCCCGGCAGGGGCTGCACGTCCGGTACCGCGTGCCCCTGCTCCAGCACCACCGTCCAGGGATCCGCGCTCAGGGTGGCGGCCAGCCAGGCCAGGAAACGCCTCCCCATGGCCTCGGGACCGTAACCGTCCACCGCCAGCCGCGCAGCCTGGGGGTCGGGGTGGGCGGGCCATTCCCCCAGCGGCGGCGTCAGCAACACCAGCAGACCGCCACCGCGTACCGTGCCTGCGCCGGCGCCCAGACCGTCCGGGTCAAGGCCGGCGTGGGCGTCCATCACCAGGGCATCCGACTCGGTGCCGAGATACCCGACCAGACCGCCGGACGGGCAGACCATGCTGCCTTCCGGCGCCGCCTCGCCGGCCCAGAGCACCCGACTCCGTTCAAGTCCCGCGGCATCCAGCATGGCGACAGCCTGGTCGCGCCCCCAGTCTGCCGCACCGGCGAGGACGACGGCACGCCGCTGCCCGGCGCGCAGGGCGTCATCCCGCAGGTGCCGCGCCAGCGCCTCGAGGTCCGCGCGGCTGCCCGAGGTCATGCCGTTGCCGCCTCCAGGGCCGTGAGCCGCGCGAAGGCATCTCCACTGGTGGTGCCACACAGGTCGGGCGTGGCCTGGAACGCCTCGCACACGGTCGGTCGCCCGGGTTGCCCGAATAGCCCGCAGCGCCGGTCGGCCGTGAGGTGAATGCATGGCACCCCGGCCGGCTTACCGTTGGGCATCCCGGGGAGTGGTGTGGAGATGGAGGGAGCGACGCAGCAGGCGCCACAGCCGATACGGCAGTCCATGAATCAGCCTCGCTGGTGATCGTTGTCCAGGAAGCGGCCACAGCCCTCCAGCAGCCGATCGTCCACGATCAGGCGGACTGTCTCCAGTCCAGAATCGGGCTCACCGCACTCGCCGCCGACAGGCTCCAGGCGCAGATCCGTGCCGTTCCCGCTCACCTCCAGCGGCTCCTCCCCCGTCCAGCGGACGTCCTCGACCCGCACGGGCTCGGAGCGCTCACGGTGGCGCAAGGCCAGGGTCCGGTCCCGCAATTCCAGCTCCCAGGATCGATCAAGCGCCTCGGCGCGATAATTGACCCCGCGAAGCCGGGCCTCTTCCCAGACCGCGGCCTTCGGCGTCTCACCACAGCGCACCCGCTGCTGGTCGGGCAGTGTCAGTACGGCGTCGGAACCGCTGACGCTCCAGTGCAGGTCATCACCTGCATAGGCATACTCGGCATCATTGTCCACGCGACCCAGAGTGATGCGCTCCCCCACACGGTGCAGCCGAACCGCCTCACGTCCCAGGCCCTCCACGACGACACGCTCGCCGTCGACACAGTCGTAGACATTGACGATGACGCCCGGCGCCGGCGGTGACGGTTCCGTGGGCGGCCCCTGATCCGGCAGCGCCTCGCCCTCGCCGTCCCGGGCGCAGCCCGCGGAGACCAGCAGCACCAGCCCCAATGCGCCCAGCTTCCACAGACCTCTTTCCCTGCTCCCGTACATGTGGCAATCCTCTCCTGCTTCCAGACTTCCTGAAAGGTCACTCACCCGTCGGCGGCGACTCGATGGCCAGCACCCGTGCCACCCGACCGTCCACCCGGAAGCGTACGTTCCAGTCACCGATGCGCACACCGTAACTGCCGCCGTCTCCGCTGTGTCGACGATAGGCCGGTCGCGGGTCCAGGGCCAGGGTCTCCTCCGCCAGTGCCCGCCATTGCGCATCATCCAGCGCCGGAGCTGCGGCCAGGACCTCATCGAAGGCGACATCCAGCACGGCCGCCGGCCGCTGGAAGGCCGGGTCGCCGCTGGCCTCGGGCAGGCAGTCGCTATAGGGCAGGTACGGCTTGATATCCAGCACGGGGGTGCCGTCCACCAGGTCGTGGTTGCGGATCCGGAGGCCGCGCCAGTCCCCCCCGGTGACCACGGCCTCCAGGGTCACCACGGACAGGCCGATGGGGTTGGGCCG